>JAJTGL010000003.1:13706-109654 GCA_021297795.1 Planctomycetaceae bacterium | reverse complement strand
GCCCTGTCGCTGCTGCTCGCCGATTGGGGCTGACCCGCTACGCGGATGGTGCCTGGCACGTGCCGTGCAGTGCCTGGCACCACATGGCACGTGCCAGGCACCGAACGGTGTCGCCGTAAAACCATTTGCAACAGGAAGTTGTGAGACCTCCGCTTCGTGCACGGCACGTGCCGCTCGGTGTCTGGCACTGGTTGGCACGTGCCAGGCACTGTCTGGCACCCGCCCGGGTACGATCGCCGCCCCTTCGCGCTGGCCGGTCGCTTCTCCGCGTCCGTTTCCGACGTCCGAAGGTCACGCACCCCCAGCTCCCCCGAGTTTCCGATGGCGATCCCCACCGACGCAGCAGCCCTCAAGAACCAGACCGTTCTCCCGCGCAACACGAACCAGGCCCTCGGCATCGGCCAGTTCGCCATCGACTTCATGTCGGGCAAGATCGGAACCCCGGATGCGTCGGTCCTCGACCGCACCGTGATGTTCCACACTGACTCGGTGCTCTGCGGCATCAGCGCCATCGCGCTCAACACGAACGCGCCGATCATCCTCCGTACGGAGGCTGCGGACTACCCAAGCGCGAAGGGCGTGCCCGTGTTCGGTTCGACCGCCAAGGTCGCGGCCGAGAAGGCGATCGTCGCCAACTCGAACGCCGTGCGCGAGTGGGACTCGAACGGCACCAACTTCGGCTTCAACCCGCAGCTCGGCCACACCGCGGGCGAGTTCGGCCACAACGACTTCTACCCGGTCGCCGTCGCCGCGGCGCAGCAGCAGGGGCGCGACGGCGCCTACGCGCTGCGCGGCATGGTCTGCATCGACGAGATCCGCGGCCGCCTCGCCGAGGTCTTCTCGCTCAAGACCTACAAGATCGATCACGTCGTCCACGGCGCGATCGCGAGCGCGGCGACGTACGGCGCCATGATGGGCGCGACCGCCGAGCAGATCGAGAGCGCGATCGGCATGACGGTCGCCCACTACATCCCGTGGCGGGCGATCCGCGCCGGCAAGCAGCTCAGCGATTCGAAGGGCGCGTCGGCCGCGATCTCGACCGAGGTGGCCGTCCTCTCGATGATGCGCTCGATGCGCGGATTCCTCGGCCCGCGCGACATCTTCCGCAACCCGGAGAGCATGTTCCGCCAGTTCGAGAAGACCAACGGCGACAGCCCGTTCGACCTCGTCCTGTCGCACTCGGGCAGCGACTTCGCGGTGATGGGCATGCACTTCAAGCTCGGCCTCTACGAGCACCAGTCGGCGGGCGCGCTGCAGGGCGTGCTGACGCTCCTCCGCGAGAATCCGCAGATTCTCGAGAAGCCCGACGCGATCAAGTCGATCAACATCGTCGCCTACGAGCCCGCGTTCGGCATCATCGGCGACCCGGCGAAGCGCGACCCGAAGACGCGCCAGTCCGCCGATCACTCGATGGTCTACATCGTCGGCACCTTGCTCCGAAAGGCCATTGAGATGGCCGAGTCGACCAAGTCGACGAAGCTCGGCCACTGCGACAACTGCTACTGGAAGAACCTGATGCTCGTGCCGCACGACTATGCGCCCGACGCGATCTACAACAAGAAGACGCGCGCGCTGATGGAGAAGTTCTCCTTCACCCACGGCGGCCCCGAGTACGACCGCCGCTACCCGGACGGCATCCCGACCTCGCTCGTGATCGAGATGGCCGACGGCAAGAAGTACGACTCGGGTCTCGTGATGTACCCGGCCGGTCACGCGCGCAACACGACCGCCGACCTTCGCGGCATCCTCGCGAAGAAGGCGGAGAACCTTGGCAAGCTCGCGTCCGACAACGCGCAGCCGATCATCGACCGCTTCAACCGCCTCGGCGCGCTGGCGTCAGCGGAACTCGCGTCGCTCTACGACTTCACCATCGCGAATCGCGGCAAGTATGAGTGATCCTGCCAAGGACGACGCGGGTGCGCACGAAGACCGGGCGCACGACGTGTGGATCTGCGATTTCTCCGACGCGGACGACCGCGCGGACTTCACGCGGCTGATGGTCGAGTTCGCGGCGGAGCCGGTCTCGGCATCGGCGCAGCTCGATGCTGCGCATTTCATGCGCGTCGCGGACGACCTCTCGCGCCGCGCGGGTACGCTCGTCCTACTCGCGGCGCGCGCCGAGAGCGAGGCGACCGAAGGCGTGCTCATCGCGTTCGAGGGCTACTCGAGCTTCGCACGGGCGCCGCTGTTCAACATCCACGACGTGCATGTCACGCCGGATGCGCGCGGCTCGGGCCTCGGATCGTCGATGATCGAGGCGCTCGCCGAACTCGGTCGCGAGCATCGGCACGCGAAGCTCACGCTCGAGGTGAGCGCGACGAATACCGGCGCGATCCGGCTCTACCGGAGGCTCGGCTTCTCGGGGCTCGACAACCTCCCGGTCGAGGCACCGGCGGGGACGACGTACTTCGCGAACAAGAAGCTCTGAAACGGTGCCTGGCACGTGCCAGATGGTGCCTGGCACCAAGCGGCACGTGTCAGGCACGCGTAAGCACGTCTGGCGTATGCGCGGAAGTCGCTTGGCGGTCGGCGCTTACGAGCTGGCTTTCCCCGGACAGGCTGGTGCCTGGCACGTGCCAGACGGTGCCCGGCACCCAGCGGCACGTGTCAGGCACCGGTTTGGTTCAGGCGAACAGTCCGTCGAGCAGCTCGACCACGCCCTTGCCCTGCGTCGCGATCGTCTCGAAGATCTTGCGGCCGCCCGCGATGTCGAGCAGTTCGCGCACGAGCTTCGACTCGCCCGCGTGATCCGCCTTGTTCACCACGAAGAGATCCGCGATCTCGAGGATGCCTGCCTTGTCCATCTGCACGGCGTCGCCCATGCCCGGCACGACCACGACCGCCGTGCGATCGACGAAGTTCCGGATCGCCACGTCGTTCTGGCCGGCACCGACCGTCTCGACAATCAGCTTGTCGTAGCCCGCGCCACCGATCAGTTCGACGATGTCGGGCAGCGTGCGGTAGTCCTCCCCGACGATCGCGAGCGATCGGTAGAAGATGCCCTCGTCGACCGCGTTGAAGTCGACGCGCAGACGGTCGCCGAGCAGCGCGCCGCCGGTGATGGGGCTCATGGGATCGAAGGCAACGACCGCGATCCTCTCGCCGCGGCGCACGGCCTCGCTCGCCATCGCGGCGACCAGCGTCGACTTACCCGCACCCGGCGAGCCGGTGATGCCGACCACCTGTCGCGGACGACGGCGCGTCGCCTCGACCCTCTTCCCGGCATGCGCGAGCGAGATGTTCCGTGCGAGCAACGCGGCGGAGTTCGTCGTCACGCTCGCCGCGAGCGGGGCGTACGGCTTCACGCTGTCGCGCACGCTGCCGACGATCTCGTTCATGCCCGTGCCGGTGTGGTAGACGCGCGCGACGCCTGCGTCGATCAGCTTCTGCACGTCGTCCTGCGGGATGATCCCGCCGACGTTGACCACCATGTCGGGACGTCCGACCCTCGCGCATTCCTCGAGCAGCCTCGGCACGAGCACGAGGTGCGAGTTCGACATCATCGAGCAGGCGATGCAGTCGGCGTCCTCGTCGCGCGCGCTGATCGCGAGGCTGCGCGGCGTCTGCCAGAGCCCCGAGTAGATGACGTGGATGCCCGAATCGCGCATCACGCGGGCGATCAACTTCACGCCGCGGTCATGGCCGTCGAGGCCCATCTTGCCGAGCAGGACGCGTGGCCGGTGCGGAAGGTCGCTGCAGCGGTCCTGCTTCTCGATCGCGGTGGTCGGTTCGGTGGTGGCGCGCATGGGGATTTCCTGCAGAAGATCGCGGTCGCCCGCGAATCGCGCAGGGTAGCCCAAGTGCGCTCGGCTGCCTACGGGTGCAGCGCCTCGGGGCGCCCGGATGCTCAGTCGCCGTTTCCGTCGCCGTCGCCGTTGGTCTCAGCCGTGTCGCCGCCGTCCGCGGCACGCTTCTCGGCCTCTTCCTGGGCCTTCTTGGTGTCGCGCGACTTCGGGTCACCGATCGGGCGCGCGTCGCTGGTCCACTCGCCCGGATAAAACCGGGCGGCGAGGGCTGCGACGATGTCCTCGACGTGCTTGTACTTGTAGTCGTCGAGCGTGATCTTCGTTCCTCCCTCGACCTCGACCGTGGCGATCGACTTCGCCATCCACTTCGTGAGGTCGAGGCCGGCGATCTTCTCTGGAGCGAACGTGCCTTCCGGTGCGTGCAGCGTGCCATCGTCGTCGAGGCGGTAGCGGCGCCGCGAAAGCGAGAACTGCACCCAAACGAAGTATGGAACCCCCATCACGCCGCAGCCGACGATGTAGAGCCAGAGCTGCACCGGACGGTCGTAGGCTGCGGGTTCGGCAGGCTTCTCGTCCTTGTAGCGAAGCAGCACGTCGCTTGCGGCGCGGAACTGCTCTTTCTCCGCATCGCTCAGCGCGGTGGCCTTGGCGAGGTTCTCCAGTTCGGACTTCGTCTTCTCGGCCGCGGCGTACTCCTCGAAGGCCGCCTGCTGGGCGGGGATCTTGATCGAGTAGTCGTACCAGCCCCACAGCGCGAGCCCGAGGCACAGCACCGCATAGGCGGTGTTCTGAAGGGTCAGCTTGGTTTGAACCTTGGTCTCGATGGCCATGTGGCGTTCCTGCGGTCCAGTTGGATTTCGGATTCTCGGAACGCCCGCGCGAAACGCGGGAAGCCCCGGGAGAAGGATTGTCGGCGGAAATCGGGACTTCGCTTTCGGCATTCCTCCGATTCAGGTGACACTCCGGGGGAGGGCGGCGCGTACATGGCCCCGCTGTCCGTCGTCCCGACGCCGGCGCGGTCGGAATCCGACCGATCGCAAACGTCTGAACAGGGGCGACGGAGATGTTCCCGAGCCCGAGAGAGCAACCGCCGACCGGTGGTCACCCGAAACCGAACGGTCGTCGGGACCATGATGTCCGTCACATTGCAGAACGTCGTCGCACTGATCCCGTCCTGACAAGACCTTCCGTCCGCGACCAGAGCGCACACCCAAGAGCCACCTGCATGGCTTGATCTCCCGAACCAGAGCCCCGCGTCGTACGTCCGCGCGGCGCGAAACCGGTGCCCCGGCCATCCCGGCGACACCGACAACTCAGCTGTAGGATCCCTCGATGGCACGAATCACGCTGTTTCCCGCGCAATCTCCCGCCCGCGTCGCGCTGTTCGCGCTTCCGATCGCCGCCGCGCTCGCCGTCCCAGGCCTCGCGATGGCAGGTTCCTGCGCCGGTGATGTCGATGGCGACGGCGAGGTATCGGGCACCGACCTCGCGGCAGTCCTCAGCGCGTGGGGAAGTTCGACCCCCGCGGCGGACTTCAACGCCTCCGGTACGGTCGACGCCGAGGACCTGACCATCCTCCTTGGAGCATGGGGGACCTGCGCGCCGTCGACGCCGATCGAGACCCCGCTCTCCTGCGTGTCGGCCGCCAGCGCGCCGTTCGCGTTCCACTTCGACAGCTTCAACGTCGGAGGACCGGCCTTCGCGGCGGTCGATCCGATTCGGTTCCCGGACCTTGCGGGGCAGGTGGCCGACGTCTACCTCGTCGAGAACCGCACCGCCGCGCAATGGGCGGCCAACCCGAGCCTCACCGACGTCCGAGGCACACCGCAGACGGTCACCCTTCCGAGCACCCTCGCGACGCAGGCGTTCAGCCTGACCGTTTCGGCGGTCGCCGGGAGCGCTGACCTGAGCCCGGGACGCGGGCTCGACGTCGTGATCGACGCCGATCGCGACGGCGTGCTCGATGGCGGCGATCTGGTCGACGGTGGTGGCGATGCGCCCGGCATGTGGCTGGTGAAGGACCTCGCCGCGGCCGGCCCGTACGCCGTGACCCAGATCGCCAGCTACGACGTCAACGATGCCGACATCATCGATTCGATGGAGCTCGAGCGCATCTACTACCCGACCGCGATCGCCGCGCTCGGTGTGCGGCCGCTCGTCGTCATCTCGCACGGAAACGGTCACAACTACGCGTGGTACGACTACCTCGGCAACCATCTCGCGAGCTGGGGCTATGTGGTGATGAGCCACCAGAACGACACGGTGCCCGGCATCGAGACCGCGTCGACCACGACCCTCGAGCACACGGAGAGCTTCCTCGCGCAGCTCGCGACCATCGGCGCGGGCGTCCTCAACGGACGGGTCGACGGCGACCGCATCGTGTGGATCGGCCACTCGCGCGGCGGCGAGGGCATCGCGCGCGGATACGACCGTCTGTTCGATGGCACCTTCACCTCGCCGAACTACCAGATCGCCGACGTCCGTCTGCTCATCTCGATCGCACCGACCGACTTCCTCGGTACGGCCAGTGCGAACCCGCACGGAGTCCCGTTCATGCTGCTCTACGGCGCCGCCGACGGCGATGTCTGCGGCTGCCCCGACTCCGACATCCCCGACAGCTTCAACATCTTCGAGCGCGCCGAGGGACTGCGCCAGTCGACCTACGTGCACGGCGCCGATCACAACGACTTCAACTGCTGTGGTTTCAACGATTTCGCTGGTCCGGCGGGCACGGCGATCAGCAACGCCGAGGCGCAGGATGTGGCGAAGGCGGTGTCGCTCGCGATGATCCGTCGCGTGGTGGAGGACGACCGCTGCGCCGAGGAGTACCTCTGGCGTCAGTACGAGAGCATCCGAGCGCCATCGATCGCCGCGACGACGGTCGTGATCAACGAGTGGAACCCCGCGGTCGCGAACCGCATCGTGCTCGACAACTTCCAGACGAACACCACGACGAGCACCTCGAGCTCTGGTGGCTCGGTCGCGCTGGCCGGCGTCGCGAACGAGGCCGAAGCGCTGCACAACGACAACAACACCGCCTTCACGTGGGCGACGACCGATCCGATGAACGGCGCCACCCGCGGCCGGACCAGCGACACGGGACGCACGTTCGTCTTCAACTGGACGATCGACTCGTCGATCACGTGGACCGTCCCGGCCGCGCAGAGCGACTTCACGCAGGGACGGTTCCTCGCGCTGCGCGCCGCGCAGGGGACCCGCCACCCGCAGACGATCGCGCTCCTCGGCGATGTCGTCTTCAGCGTTCGGCTCATCGATCTCGACGGCAACGAGCAGGCCCTGTCGATCGCGGGTCTCTCGGGCGGCGTCGAGGAGCCGTACCAGCGCACCGGCTACGGCACCGGCACCGGCTGGCAGAACGCGATGGAGGCGATCCGCATCCCGCTCTCGGCCTTCCGTGCCGGCGCGAGCAACGTGGATCTCTCACGCATCGCGTCGGTGCAGCTCCTCTTCGGTTCGAGCAGCGGCTCCGCCCAGGGCCGGCTCGTGATCGACGATCTGCAGATCGAGCGCGAGTGACATCGGACCGGATCGCCTCACGAAGTCAGTCCACCACGAAACATCCTGCATCCCCATCGTGCGCGATGAGGAGTGCATCCGACAGAGATGCACGAGAGACGAACGCCATGAACGACCACACCGAATCGACCATCAGGAACACTCCGCGATCGACGTCCCGTGCGCGCAGCGTCGCGTGCATCGCCCTCGCGGCGATCGCGGCCACCGCCGCCAGCGCCCAGACGCAGGAGGTCGCGCCTCCGCCGAAGCCGCCCGCACAGGAGCGCGGCATGCCGGCGATGCCCGCGACGCCCGCCTCGGTCACCGAGCTCGTGGAGGTCATTCCCTTCGAACTGACGACGCCCTTCGAGCACAACATGCGGAAGGACCGCGCCGAGTACACGCGCGGTCACATCCTCGTGATCCGCGCGCCCGAGGCGTACCTCATTCCGCGCCAGGTCGCGGAGCCCGTGCTCCTCGTCGGAGGGCAGACCGCGGAGCGCATCAACACCGGCATCGGTACCGGCGTGCTCGTCGTGGTGGTGCCCGAGTGGATCGAACGCGCCGAGGATGGCACGAAGCGCGCCGGCGACCCCGCCACCGCGCGCATCTGGTTCGCCACACCGGAACTCCCGGAGCGCGTGGATGCGGCGTGGATCGAGGCGGAGGCCACGAAGGCCGCCGCTGCGGGCGTCGTCGCACAGGCTCCGCGCGCAGCGGCATTCGCCGCGGCGAAGCGCGTCAACCTCGCCGATCGCGATGCGCTCGGCCGTGTGCTCGCGGATGTCGTCGAGCGCCACGCACCGCAGGAATCCGATCGCATCGAGGCGCTGCGCGCCACCGAGTGACCGAGGCCGGAGTGCCACGCGATCGGCGTCCGTCGCTACGCTGACGTCATGTCGAGCGCATCCGATCACGCCGTGCATTCCGTCGTTTCCGTCGTTTCCGCCGTCCGCGCCGCTCACGGCCTGCGGGCGTTGGCGATCGCCGGTGTCGTCGCCATCATCCCCGCATCCTGCGGGAGCACGCCTTCGCCGATGGGGCCGTCGGGCTCCTCCGGCGGCGTGCAATCGGCTCCGACGCTCCCCGCCATGCCCGCGAAGCTGCAGCATGTGGTGCTGGTCGATCTGGCCGACGACGCCGACATCCCCGCGATGCGGGCGGCGAGCGATGCGATGCTTCCGCGCATTCCAATGGTGAAGGGCTACGTCTGCGGCACGCCGGTCGACATCGGTCGTGCGAACGTGAGCCGCGACTACGACCTCGGCATCATCGTGCAGTTCGATTCGATCGAGGACTACAAGGCCTATCTCGAGCATCCGATCCATCAGGATCTCGTGCGCGAGTGGCGACCGAAGTGGCGGAAGTCGTACATCGTCGACTTCGCGCCGTGAGCACGGGGGCCGTGTGTGCGGCCCGAGGAAGGCCGGGCTTGTTCAACCCGCGAGGATCTCGCGCCAGGACACCTCGATGCGCGTGAGCGCCTCGTCGAGCACCTCATGGGTGGTCGCGAGGCTGAGGCGCACGTGGCCGGCTGCGGCCGATCCGAACCAGCGCGGGCTTCCAGGCACCACGCGGACGCGTGCGATCCGTTCGATCCGCCGCGCGAGTTCTTCCTCCGCGATTCCCGTCGCCGACACATCGGCGAAGAGGACGAACGTCGCCTCGGGTGCGCGGCGCACGGCGACGCCCTTCAGCTTCGAGATCCGTCGCGAAACGACGTCGCGCATGCGTGCGCAGTGGGTGAGGAAGCCGGCGCGCCATGCTTCGCACTCTCGCAGTGCCGCGATCGCCGCGATCTGCGAGAGCGTCGAGGCCCCCTCGATCGTGTGCGCAAAGCCCTGCGAGGAAACGAATGCGTCGGCGGCCGCGCGATCGGGCGCGATCACCGCACCCATGCGCAGCCCGGCCATCGCGAAGCCCTTCGACATGCCGTGCACGACCCATGCGTGGCAATCATCCGATCCGTGCGCCGCGAACGAGCGGAACTGGCGTCCGTCGAGAACGACGTCGGACCACACTTCGTCGGAGACGATCGCGATGCCGCGCTCGGAGGCGATGTTGGCGATCGCGCGCACCTCGGCGGCCGACCAGAGCGTTCCCATCGGGTTGTGCGGATGGCAGACGAAGATCGCGCGGACGCGCGAGTTCATGCTCGTCGAGGCTCCCGCGCCGGGAGCCTGCAGGGCCTTCTCGAGGCCCTCCGCGGTGAAGCGTCCGTCGCACGCCGTCCAGAAGCGCGCGGTGGCGCCCGCTCGCCGCACGCTTTCCGCGACAAGGAAATCGACGGGATCCTGCACGATGACCTCGTCACCCGGGCGAAGGAGTGCGCGCGCAACGAGTGCGATCGCGCTCGCGGCCGAGTTGGTCGCGATCACGCGCGACGGGTCGACGTCGGCCGACTTCGTCCGTGCGAAGTGTGCGGCGAGCGCGTTGCGAAAGTCGGGAAGGCCCGCGGGCGGGCCGTACGGGAGATGCGGAGTCGCGACGTAGCGCGCGATCGCGTTCGTGATCGCCGGAGAGACCGGCAGGTCGGGATCGGCCGCGGTGAGCGGAATCACGTCCGGCGGACATTCGGCCCAGCGCAGATTGAACGCGCGCTTTCGAAGAGCATCGAAGTCGGGCATCGACTGGCTGGCAAGCGCGGCCCGCACATGCACAGGTCCGGTTGGCCTGAGTCCATGGGTTGTCGGTGGCGTCGACGCGAGCGGGGACGTGTGCGCTGGCGTGGTCGTCGGCGTGGTCGTCGTCGTCGGCGTCGGCGTGGTCGTCGGAGTCTGCATCGAGTTCCTGCGTCTTCTCAGTCGTGGCCCGCCAGCGAGGAGCCTTTCGCGGCCGGTTGCGGAGCGGTTCAGGGAAGATTCGAAATCGGTCGATCGACCGGAAGATTGCAGGCCGTTCCTGCGCGGGGGATGAGGCTCATGCAACCAACGGCAGCAACGGACCTTGCGCATCGACGGGTGCGAGAAACGCATCGCGAAGTCGTCGTCCCTCCAGAAACAGCCTTCGGTGGTGGGGTCCGCGAAGACGCGTGTACTCGTCGAAGGCGCGCATCACCTCTTCCTGCGTTCGCGTATCGCGAAGCAGCCTTCCAAGCAACGCCGCGTCGACAAGCGCGCCGTTCGCGCCTTGGCTTGTGAACGGCAGACACGCATGCGCGGCGTCGCCGAGGAGGACGGCGTTCGACGACGCCAGTTGCGCAAGTGGCGGGAGGTCGCGCGTTTGCCAGAGATGCGAGCGGCTGAAGTCGGTGCACGCGATCGCCTCGAGCACCTCCGCCGGCCAGTCGGTCAGCACGGCATCTGCGAAGGATGCGAAGGCGTCCGCAGACGTGCCGCGTACGCGGTACATCCGCGCGTCCATCTGGATGAACCACACGACGCGACCCGCACCCTCCGCGATCATCCCGACGGCGAGGCCTCCGCGCGGGTCGTGGAACTTCCGAAAGGTCGACCCGAGTGCGCGCGCAAGCTCGGGGGCCTCCGCGACGGACACGAGCTCGTGCACCGCCGCGTCGGAAAGCTCCGCATCGGGGAAGAGCATGCTGCGGAAGCGGGAGCGCGCACCGTCGCAACCAAAGAAGACCTCGCCTTCGAGCCGCGCGCCATCGGCGAGATGCACGGCGCGGCCCAGCCCTTCGGTGTCGCGCTCGTAGCCTTCGACCGAGGCGCCATCGACGAACCGCGTGCGCCCATCCGCGCTGGCCAGCTCATGCAGCGTGCGGAGGAATCGATGGCGCGAGACGCAGAGGGAGGGCTCGAGCGCGTGCTCGGAGAGCACGGCGCCATCGGCGGAGCGCAGCGAGGCCCGGGTGATCCAGTGGCCGGCATCGCTCCAGTCGATCCCAGGTGCAAGTTCGTCGAGCGCTGCGAGCCCGTTCGGGAGCAGGATGAACCCCATCCCCGCGGATGCGCCCGGAAGGCGACGCTCGACGATCGTGGCTGAGGAGGACATCGTGGTCCTGCCGAGGGCCGCTGCCATGGCGCAGCCGGCGACGCCGCCTCCGACGATGATCGATCGCATCTTGAGCTCCTCTTGGGTCCGCAGGCTCCGGTGGAACGACCTCCGGGAACCTGACGGGGCGGCGGGGCATCCGGACGAGGACGCACCCCCGGGTCATCCGGAGGAGGCGAGGCGATCTCTCAGCATGTGGAGGAAAAATCCGGCGACGCCATCGACCCACCGGGCCGCCATGGCCTTCCGCGCATGTGCGGTGACGCTCACTTCGGCGCGCGCTCGCCGCCGCGAACGGCAACGGGGAGCCGGTTCCCTGCGGGCGGGGTCGGGCAGGTCGCGAAGGCGGTGAAGGCGCAGGGAGGGTTGGTGGCGCGGTTGAAGTCGACGGTCGTGCAGCCGTCGACCGG
Source organism: Planctomycetaceae bacterium (assembly GCA_021297795.1). Taxonomy (GTDB): domain Bacteria; phylum Planctomycetota; class Phycisphaerae; order Phycisphaerales; family SM1A02; genus QWPT01. The sequence goes on along the minus strand of JAJTGL010000003.1, from coordinate 98,028 downwards.
CGCCGGGAGATCGAGGAACCGCCCGCCGCCGTAGGTGTCGCGCCCATTGGTCGAATCGCCGAAGACGACGAAGAGCCGTCCATTCGCACCCGCCGTCGCGACGAATTCGTGTGTGGTCCCGGCGAGTGCGAATCGAACCCGTGCGGCGATCGGCGTCTCCTCGACGAAACCGGTCACGTTCGCGATGGCCACGGTCTCGCCGCTGGCAGCGGGGAGCACGCGACCCTCGACCGCGAGGGCGGGGTCGTGCGGGAAGAGCTCGATTCCGCGGAATGCGGTTCGTACGGGACTGGCGTTGTCACGCACGCGGAGGGCGAGGGCGCCGTTGCGACGCACCAGCGTGATCGAGAGCGAACCGTTGCGGAGGACCGACGGCGCACCCGCATCGTCGGCGACAAGCGCGAACTCGCCGGTGACTGGTGAGCCATCGAGCAGCACATCGGCCGACTCGGCGCGGAACCGCACCTGTGTTCCTTCCACCAGGAAAGTGCCAATCATTGGCGCCGTGAGGTTCGCGTAGCGGAACTCGCACGAGTCGCCGTGACCGATGCGGTGGGTTCCATCGGTGAGGAAGTCGAGGCCCACAAGTGTCAGCCAGCCATCCTCGGCGGAAAGGCTGGCGAGTCGCCTTGCGTGCCAGTTCGCTCGTTCGGCGGCTGCCTCGCTGTCCGGGCCTGGCGCATGGGCCTTTCGATCGCCCGTTGCGGCGCATCCGACCAGCGGCGAGCCAAGCGCGACGAGGAGGGCGATCAGCAGGGAGAGCGCGGTCGTGATGTCGATGCCCGTGTGGAGGCTCATGCTCGCGGCCATATCGGCAACCTACCCGCACCGACCTTCGGAGGCGCGAGGGAGGCTCGTCACGCATGACTGAAAAAGACTGCCCCCCCGCGGAGGTGGGATCCGCGGGGGGGCGTAAGCGGGACCTTCGCGTGGGAGGCCCCGTCGTGGTGGGCAAGGTCGGAGATGTGGTGCGTTCAGGTCAGCTACCCGGTTCACGCGTGAGGCCGCGTGTCGCGGGGAGAGGGGTGTGCGAACTCCATGCGCGCCCTCTCGGTGCAAGAAGGATCCATCCACTCGCCAGCCTTCTCGAACCGAAGCCAGGACCGAAGCCTTGGCCTCTGCGGGTCTCCGCGCGCGGAAAGCACGCGGAAACCTGGTTGCACCACTCTTCCTACATCTCGGTCGGGTGTGTCGGAGTCCTCAGCAGACACCCGATCGAAGGGAGACACATTGTTCGGCTTCCATTCCTCATCGAATCGATGCAAGCACCGATCATCTGTCCGGTGGGAGCACCGGTGATCTGGCCACTTCCTGTGGCGTGTCGCCCGTCGCGCGGCAGGAGTTGCGCTCCTGCCACCTCAAGTTCCTTGCCCGCACACGTCTGGTGACGCGGGGAGTGCGTGCGGTGCAATCCCTGCGTGGGCATACGCCCGTTCTTCGTTCATCCGGCATGCATCTCACATGGTGAGAAGCCAACGCCGGCGGTTGCCGACCGATGCGGACCGTGAGGAGGGCGACGCGAGCAGTTCGCAACTCGTGTCATCCCGACCCGCGCGGCCCGTCGGCCGTGCGTGCTTCAGCTGCAACCCATGCTGTTCCCGCAGTTCAGGCACCGGTAGCAGGTGCCGTTGCGAACCGTGATCGACCCGCAGACATCGCATGCCGGCGCGTCGCCCATGAGCGCAGCGTTCGAGGCATCCAATGCGTTCGCGGCGACCACCGCGGACTTCGAGATGCGCTCGACCGAGGCGACCGCCTCGATGGTGCGCGTCTCCGTGGTGATCTTCTCGGTCACCGCGGCGCGATCCGTGACCACGCTTGTGACCGACGTGCGAGTCTCTGCCGCAGCGATGGCCGCTTCTCGACGGGCGGCCCAGCCGCTCACCGTCGTGCCGGATCCGGTGGCACATGAAGCATCCTCCTTCGAATCGTTGTGGGAGTCCCGGCTCGAATCGCGGCTTGCGTCGCGGATCGAGGCGGTGGTGGAATAGGTGTCCCTGCTGGAGTCCCGCGCGGAATCCTTCACGGCTTCCTTCGCGATTTCCGGCGTCGAACGACGCGGCGAGTTGAGCTCGCGGTAGCCGGAGATGAACTGCATGCCGAGCCAGCGGAAGATGTAGTCGACGAGGCTCTTCGCGAACGGAATATCGGCGTTCGTGGTCATGCCCATCGGCTCGAACCGCTGGTGCGCGAACTTGGTGACGAGGCTCTCGACGGGCACGCCGTACTGGAGCGCCACCGAGATCGCGGTGCCGAGCGAATCCATCAGGCCGCCGATCGTCGAGCCTTCCTTCGCCATGGTGATGAAGAGCTCGCCCGGACGACCGTCCTCGTAGAGGCCGACGATGAGGTAGCCCTCGTGGCCCGCGACGTTGAACTTGTGCGTGACCGAGTCGCGCGTGTCGGCGAGGCGGCGGCGCATCGGACGCTCGATGATCCGCTCCACGACGCGTTCGACGACGATCTCGCGGACATCCGCGACCACCGGCTCGCCCGCGAGGGCCATGTCGGTGAGCGTCGCGGTGGCGGCCTCGGCCACCAGCTCCGCCTGTTCGGCGACGGTGGTCACGGGCGTCTCTGCCGCCGCGACGGCGGAGACCGTTGCGGCAACCTTTCCGTCGACCTTTCCGTCGACCTTTCCGTCGACCTTGCTGTCGACCTTGCTGTCGTCCTTCTTGTCGTCTTCCTCACTCTTGTCGCTCTTCGTCGAGAGCGGCTGCGAGAGCTTGCAGCCGTCGCGGTAGAGCGCGTTCGCCTTGAGGCCGAGCTCCCAGCTGAGCCGGTAGCACGCGCCGATGTCCTCGACCGAGGCATCGGAGGGGAGGTTGATCGTCTTCGAGATCGCGCCGGTGATGAACGGCTGCGACGCCGCCATCATGCGGATGTGCCCCTCGGGCTTGATGAAGCGCTCGCTGAGCGGGCCGCAGCGGTTGGCGCAGTCGAAGACGGGCAGGTGCTCGTCCTTGAGGTGCGGGGCGCCCTCGATCGTCTGCGTGCCGCAGATGGTGCGGTTGAGGACATCGATCTGCTTGCGGGTGAGGCCGAGCGCACGGAGACCGTTGAACGACATGTCGTTCTTCGCGGCCGCGGCATCGACGCCGCAGTTCGCGAGGACGTTCTCCGGCATCGACCACGCCGAGAAGGCGAAGGCCAGCTCGAACACGGTCGGGAGGTTGTTCTCGACCGAGAGGAGCTGCTCGTGGGTGAAGCCCTTCGCGAGGAGGAAATCGCGGAAGGTCTGTGCCTTGAATGCTCCGGTGTTGCCGGCGCCCGTGATGGCCGTGCCGTCAACCGCGGGCACCGCGACGTCGAGGCTGAGGGTGCCCATCACGTAGGTCACCATGTCGTCGGCCTGCTCCGAGGAGTAGCCGAGCGCACGGATCGCCGGACGCAGCGACTGGTTGGCGATCTTGAAGTAGCCGCCACCGGCGAGCTTCTTGAACTTGACGAGCGCGAAATCAGGCTCGACGCCCGTCGTGTCGCAGTCCATGAGGAGTCCGATCGTGCCAGTCGGCGCGATGACGGTCGTCTGTGCGTTGCGGTAGCCGAACTTCTCGCCGTAGCCGAGCGCGTCATCCCAGCAGGCGACCGAGCGATCGAGGAGATCGGCGGCGTTCGTCAGATTGATGCGGTTTCCGGCGACCAGCGAGTGGTCGATCGGCACCGGGCGAATGCGGAGGTCTTCGTACTCGTCGCTCGTCCGTGCGACACCCATCGCCGCGCGGCGGTGGTTGCGGACGACGCGCAGCATGTTGTCGCGGTTCTCGGCGTAGCCGGCGAAGGGTCCGTGCTCGGCGGCGAGCAGCGCGCTCTGCGCGTACGAGCGGCCGGTGAGGATCGAGGTGAGCATGCCGCACACCGCGCGTCCTTCCTCGCTGTCGTACGGGATGCCGGCCTGCATGAGCATGGCGCCGAGGTTGGCGTAGCCGAGGCCGAGCGTGCGGTAGCGCCACGAGAGATCGGCGATCTCCTTCGACGGGAACGCAGCCATGAGCACCGAGACCTCGAGCACGATCGTCCAGAGGCTGATCGCGTGCTCGTAGCCCTCGATGTCGAAGCGACGCGACTGCGCGTCGTAGAACTTCATGAGGTTGATCGACGCGAGGTTGCAGGCCGTGTTGTCGAGGAACATGTACTCGGAGCACGGATTGCTGGCGTTGATGCGGCCGCCGGCGGGGCAGGTGTGCCACGCGTTGATCGTCGAGTCGTACTGGACGCCGGGATCGGCGCAGCGCCACGCGGCGAAGTTGATCTCGGTCCAGAGTTCCTTCGCCTTCACCGACTTCGCGACCTTGCCGTCGGTGCGACGGGTGAGCTTCCAATCCTCGTCTGCGTCGAGCGCGTCGAAGAAGGCGTCGGGAATGCGGACCGAGTTGTTCGAGTTCTGGCCGCTGACGGTGTAGTAGGCCTCGCCGTTGAAGTCGTAGTCGAGCTTGAGGTCGTACTTCTTCGCGAGCTCCTTCTGATCCTCGCTCAGGACCTTGAGGCCCTCGACGAGCGCGGCGACCTTGATCTCCTCGCGCGCCTTCCAGCGGACGAAGGAGACGATGTCGGGGTGATCGAGGTCGAGGCAGACCATCTTGGCCGCGCGGCGGGTGGTGCCGCCCGACTTGATCGCGCCCGCGGCGCGGTCGCCGATCTTGAGGAAGCTCATGAGTCCTGAGCTCTTGCCACCGCCCGAGAGGGGCTCGTTCTCACCGCGGCACTGGGAGAAGTTCGTGCCGGTGCCGGAGCCGTACTTGAAGAGACGCGCCTCGCGCGTCCAGAGGTCCATGATGCCGCCCTCGCCGACGAGGTCGTCCTTCACCGCCTGGATGAAGCACGCGTGTGGCTGCGGGTGGGTGTACGCATCGGTGGCGAGCTTGGTCGCGCCGGTGCGGTGATCGGCGAGCCAGTGGCCCTGCGCCGGACCCTGGATGCCGTAGGCCCAGTTGAGGCCCGTGTTGAACCACTGCGGGCTGTTCGGCGCCGCCATCTGCGTGAGCAGCATGTACGCGAGCTCGTCGTAGAACGCCTCGGCGTCGCGCTTCGTCGAGAAGTAGCCGTACTTCTCGCCCCAGTGCGTCCAGCAGCCGGCGAGGCGGTGGACGACCTGGCGCACCGAGCGCTCGGGCCCGAGGACGGGCTTGCCGGCGTCATCGACGATCGGCGTTCCGTCGGCGTGGATCTGCGGCACGCCGGCCTTGCGGAAGTACTTGCTGACGACGATGTCCGTCGCCAACTGGCTCCAGGACGCCGGGATTTCGGCGTCCTTCATCTCGAAGACGGTCGAGCCGTCGGAGTTGCCGATGCGGCTGGAACGCTTGGTCCACTCGACGGTGTCGTAGACGTTTTGGCCGGCCTTGGTGAAGCGTCGCGAGATCTTCATTGTCTGGTACTTCCTGCGCGATCGAACGGGCTGAAAGGGTGTCGGAGAGGGAGTCGGAGTAAGAACTGAGTTTTTCGGGGTCGTGCTTCTGGGAAGCGGGGCCGGACGTGTGCGGAAACAGACAAACGTCGTCGCGGCGGGGGGCCGGTCGGGGCGCGGGCCGCGTGGCGGCGTCAGGCGGATCCGACCGGCGTGCGTTGCGAGACGTGCTTGCCGGCGGTTGAGGTGTGTTCGCTACTTCCCGGCGAAGCATGTGCGGCGGGAATGCCGTCGACCATCGGGAGCGTGAGCCCCGCCTGATCCTGGTACTTGCCCTTCTTGTCGGCGTAGCTGGTGGCGCACACGCGATCGGCCTTCAGGAAGACCATCTGGGCGATGCCTTCGTTGGCGTAGATCTTGGCCGGCAGCGGCGTGGTGTTCGAGATCTCGATCGTGACCTTGCCGCGCCACTCGGGCTCGAGCGGAGTGACGTTCACGATGATGCCGCAGCGGGCATAGGTCGACTTGCCGACGCAGATCGCGAGGACGTCGCGCGGGACGTGGATCGTCTCGACGGTTTCCGCGAGCGCGAAGGAGTTCGGCGGGATGATGATGTGGTCGCGACCGGTCTCGGCGGTGTCGATCGTCACGAAGAGGTCGTTCGTGAAGTTCTTGGGATCGACGACGGCGGTGCCGCCGGAGGTGGCGTTGGTGAAGATCTTGAAACGGGTTCCGACGCGAACGTCGTAGCCATAGCTGGAAACACCGAAACTGACGGTGCCCGGCCGTTTCTCGTTGGACGCGAATGGCTCGATGTGAACCAACTCGCGGATCTGGGAATCACTCAACACAGGCATAGAACGCACCGGACGCAGACCCCACCGGCCTGCACGGTCCCCGGTCCGCGCGCCACCATGCGCAGGACCAGAGTGTTCACTCGTGGTTGTTCGCGCGACCGTCATCCTGACGGTGCGCACACTGTTGCTTCGAGCCGGCCCCGGCCAGCGCTGATCGCATCTCCAGCGGACTTCCGACACTTTCCCGGGAGAAGGGGGTGTCACAGTCGGCTGAGTGCCCAGGCGCATCAGTGCGTCCGGGCAGTCAGCCCCCCCGACCTTGCGAAGCGCGCGGGTCCCGCGCGCTTCCCGTTCGTTCAGATGTTGGCTGGAACGCCCGAGAACTCCAAGGCTCCGGCGCGACCGGATCCTACCCCAACATGTTGGGGTCGCAAGTGAGAAGTACCACAACCAATCGTTCTTTTCGAAGTTTTTTGGGAATAGGTAAGGAACCGGAGGAAGTTGTGTGTGGCGGTCGCACGAAATGCCGGTCGGCCGAATCTGAGGGGTTGAAACGCGGGCGGTTCGAAGGCACGGAACTGGCCGTCCTGGCCCGGTCTGCGGCGCACGCTACCGCTGATCCCCAAACGACAGAAGCAAGCACGATCTGCGTGGACAAGTTGTGCCTCGCGTGCTGGAAGGCTCGGGTCATCTGTCGGTCGCGGTTCGCGGGCTGTCCGCAACACGCTTCCGCTGCGGGGGCCGATCGCTACAGTACCAAACAGAGACCGAACATCAAGTCGGATCTGTGCGCGAAGTGTCGGTCCGGTGGACCGTGGGTACGGATCGCGGGCCGGCGGATCTCGACGTGCGTTGCAGGTGCCGAGTGCGTGGGCGGTTGGCGCCGATCGCGTGATCGGGGATGAAGTTTCGCAACGCAGGGCGCGGAGTCCGTAGCATCGCGGATCGGTGCGCGCGCGCCGCAGTCTGCCTGTCCGTGCGTGGAGTGAGGACGCGAACCCGCGATGCAGCACGAATCCGATTCCATCCCCGATGCCGATGCTCGCGCCGCTCCGCGTACCGCGGCGCACGTCGAGCCCGCCGATGTGTTCGCCGACGACCCGCTCTTCCGCGACCTGACCGAGGCCCAGCGGAAGGCAGCGTCCCACGCGGCGGGGCCGGCGCTCGTACTCGCGGGCCCGGGATCGGGCAAGACGCGCGTCATCACGCGGCGCATCGCGGCGCTGATCGCGCGCGGCGTGCCGCCCTGGAAGATCCTCGCGCTCACCTTCACGAACAAGGCCGCCGGCGAGATGCGCGAGCGCGTCTCCCAGCTCGTCGCGCGGGAGGATGGCACGCGGACCGGGCTCGTCGTCTCGACGTTTCACTCGCACTGCGCCGCGATCCTGCGCCGCTTCGGCGACCGCGTGGGCCTGCAGGCGGGATTCTCGATCTACGACTCGGGCGACCAGAAGGACGCGATCAAGACGGCGATCGAGGAAACGGGTCTCTCGAGCACGCAATGGACGCCCGCGAGCGTTCTCTCGGAGATCAGCGACGCGAAGAACCGGCTGCTCGATGCGAAGGCCTACCTCGCCGACGCGAACGACTTCTGGTCGCGCTCGGTGGCGAAGGCGTACGCGGCCTACGAATCCGTGCTGATGCGATCGAACGCCGTCGACTTCGACGACCTCCTGCTCAAGGTCGCGCTGCTGCTCCGCCAGGATGGCGAGGTGCGCGAGCTCCTGCAGCGAAGGCACGAGTGGATCCTCGTCGACGAGTACCAGGACACGAACCATGCGCAGTTCGTGATCGCGCATGCGCTTGCGGAGCGGTCGCGCAATCTCTTCGTCGTGGGTGATCCCGACCAGTCGATCTACGGGTGGCGCGGCGCCGACATCTCGAACATCCTCGAGTTCGAGGAGCAGTTCCCGGGCGCGGCCGTGATTCCGCTCGGCGAGAACTTCCGATCGACGCGTCACATCGTGTCGGCGTCCGCGGGTCTGATCGCGCACAACCGGCGTCGCAAGCACAAGGACCTCACCACGTCGCTCGGCGACGGGGCGCCTGTGCGGCTGCTCAAGGCGAACGACGAATACGAGGAGGCCGATCGCGTGGCCGAGTTCCTCGAGGAGCGTTCGCGCACGGGCGTGCCCTGGCGCTCGATGGCCGTGCTCTACCGGATGAACGCCCTGTCGCGCGTGGTGGAGGACGCGCTGCGGCGTCGGATGATCCCCGCGACGATCGCGCGCGGCACGGCGTTCTACGACCGCAAGGAGATCAAGGATGCGATCGCGTACCTGCGCGTCTGCGCGAATCCGCGCGACGAGGTGTCGCTCAAGCGGATCGTGAACTTTCCCGCGCGCGGAATCGGCGACGTGACCGTGCGCAAGATCGAGGCCTACGCGGTGTCGAACGGGTTGCCGTTGATCGCGGCGTTCGCGAAGGCGCCATCGGCCGGCGTGGTAACCGGAAAGACGGCGAAGGCCGTCGAGGGATTCGTCGTGCTCGTGCGCGACTTCGCGAAGAGCCTCGACGAGCGCGTGCCCGGCGACCTTGCGTCGTTCGTGAGCGAGGTGCTCGAGCAGAGCGGACTCGATCGGCTCGACGACCATTCGACGATCGAGGAACGCGAGCGCGTGGCGAACCTCGAGGAACTCGTGTCGGCTGCCGCGGACTTCCGTCTGCCCGAGAGCGACCCGGCCGCCGATGTTCCGGTCGAGGCGGGGTACGACGCCACCTCGCCGCTGCCGGCGCAGCCCACGCTTGGCGATGCGCTGCGGCTGTGGCTCGAGAGCGTGTCGCTGGTCGCGGATGCCGACGCGGTCGACCCCGAGCAGGGGAGCGTGACGCTGATGACGCTGCATGCCGCGAAGGGACTGGAGTTTGACTCGGTGGCGGTGATCGGCGTCGAGAACGGCATCCTGCCGCACAGCCGGGCAAGCGAGGGCGAGGACGCGATCGAGGAGGAGCGGAGGCTGCTCTTCGTGGGCATGACGCGTGCCGAGCGGGCGCTGCTGGTGAGTTCCGCGGCGGTGCGCACGGTGCGCGGCGTGCGACAGGCGTCGATCGAGAGCGAGTTCGTGCGAGAGATCCCGACGCAGCATGTGGATCGGACGGATCTCGTGGAGCGGATGTCGGGACCGCGGGTCGAGTACGACGATCCGGATGCGTTCGGCGATGCGGATGTGACGGAGATGTTCCCGATCGGCTCGATGGTGCGGCATCCGATCTTCGGTGTCGGCAAGGTCGAGTTTCTCGCGCGTGGCTTCGGTGGAACGCGGGCGCGGATCGCGTTCCGATCGGTCGGCCTGAAGACGCTGATCGTCGAGCACGCGAAGCTGAGCAGGGCGTAGGGGGATTCGGAAGTGGGGGGATTGGATCGCGGGGGGAGTGGCTGCGGACGCGGATGTCATCCGCGCGCTGATCCAAACCGTGCCGGGTAGTTGGCGGGTACGAGCGGGTGCGAGCGGGTACTCGCCCGGCACCAAGGGCAGACGACTGAACCGGCACTGCCTTCGCGACTTCTGTTCTCACCGCTCGGTGCCGGGAGCGTCGCGGGTACGAGCGTGTACAAGCGGGTCGCTGCGCGGCACGGTTCATAGCGGCCACGGATGTCATCCGCGCGCTGATCCAAACCGTGCCGGGTAGTTGGCGGGTGCGAGCGGGTGCGAGCGGGTACTCGCCCGGCACCGAGGGCCGACGACGGAACCGGCTCTGCCTTCGCGACTTCTGTCCTCACAGCTCGGTGCCGGGAGCGTCGCGTGTACGAGCGTGTACGAGCGGGTCGCTGCGCGGCACGGTTCTCACGCCGCGCGCTGCGCCGCCGGCGCCGCCAGTTCCGCCAGCGCGTCGAATGCCGCCGCCTTGTAGAGCTCCGTCAGCGACGGATAGTTGAAGCACGTCTCGACGAGATGCTGGATCCCGTGGCCACTCGCGATCGCCAGCTGACCGAAGTGCACGAGTTCCGTCGCGTCCTCGCCGACGACCGACACGCCGAGCAGCGCCCGCGTACGACGGTCGAACACCGCCTTGAGCAAGCCCCGGTCGTCGCCGAGCATCCGCCCGCGCGCGTTCCCCCGGTAGTGGCCGCGTCCGACGACGATCTCCCGACCGCCCGCTAGCGCCTCCTCCTCGGTCAGGCCCACCGAGCCGATGGCCGGGATCGTGTAGATCCCCATCGGCACCGTGTCCGCGAGCCGCGTGAGGAAGGGGATCCCGAACATGTGGCACGCCGCGATGCGGCCCTGCTCCATGCTGGTCGACGCGAGCGCCGGGAAGCCGATGACGTCGCCCGCGGCGAAGACGCTGTGGCACGTCGTGCGGTAGTGCGCATCGACCTTGATGTTGCCGCGCTCGTCGGGCACGACGCCGACGGCTTCGAGCCCGAGCCCGCGCGAGTTTCCGTTGCGGCCGAGCGACCACAGCACGCAGTCCGATTCGAGCGTCTCGCCGTCCGCGAGCGTCGTGCGTGCGCGTCCATCGGCAAGTCCCTCGACGCGCGCGACTCCGCGGCCGAAGAGGAGGCGGATGCCCACGTCCTCCATGCCGCGCTGCAGGATCTCGCGGATCTCGCCATCGAGGAATCGCATGAGCGTGCTGCGCGGCTCGACGAGCGTCACGTCGACGCCGAGCTCGCCGAAGATGCTCGCGTACTCGCTGCCGATCACGCCGGCGCCGACGATCACAAGCGACCGTGGCATGGTCTCGAGTTCGAGGATGCCGTCCGCATCGACGACGGCCGGATGCAGGAAGTCCACGTGCTTCGCGCGCGCGGGCGAGGAGCCCGTCGCGACGAGGATGTACTCGGTGGTGATGAGCTCGCGCGTGCCGTCCTCGCGCACGACCGCGACGGTGTGCGCGTCGACGATCTCGCCGCGCCCGCGAATGATGTCGACGCCCGCGGTCTCGAGCGATCCTTCGATGCGGTCGTGCTCCTCCATCTGGACCAACGTGCGACGCGCCATGAAGCGCTGCATCGAGAGCCCCTGCGGAACGACCGCGTCGTAGCCCGGGATCGGTCGGCGGCGCATCGCGCTCGCGACGAGCGCGGTCTCGCGCAACGCCTTCGAGGCGACCGTGCCGGTGTTCACCATCGCGCCGCCTGGACGCGCCGCCAGCTCGACGATCGCCGCGCGGCGGCCGAACTTGGCGGCGACCAGCGCGGCCTTCTCGCCCGCGGGCCCCGATCCGATCGAAATGAGGTCGTACGACGGCACGCTTCGGCCATCGGCAGGGCCTGCGCGCGACTTCAGCCGGAGCACTGATTCCCGGCCCCGGCAGGGCCGGATGGGGCAAAAACCGCGCCCCGCGGGGCCACCGCGGGGCGCATGCAATCACTGGGTGCCGGGCCACGGCGTACGGGCAATCGCCCGCAAATCCCTCAGCGGCAGCAGCCGGTCTGCCACATGAGGAACGACCACTGGTCGACCTCGTCCTCGATCCGCTTCGCAAGCGGCTTGCCCTGACCGTGGCCGGCATCGCGATCGACCCACAGCATGATCGGCTTCGCGCCGATGTCGTTGCCCGCGCGCTCCTGGACCCGCGCGACGAACTTGCGCGCGTGCAGCGGATGGACGCGCGAATCGTTCTCGCCCGCGGTCACGAGCAGCGCCGGGTACTGCGCGCCCGCCTGCACGTTGTGGTACGGCGAGTACGCGTACAGCCAGCCGAACTCCTCCGCGTTCTCGCTCGATCCGTACTCCGGCGTCCAGTATCGCGCGATGAGGAAGTCCTGGAAGCGGATCATGTCGAGAAGAGGCACGCCCACGATCGCCGCGGCGAAGAGCTCGGGCCGCTGCATGCTCGCGACGCCGGTGAGGAGGCCGCCGTTCGATCCGCCCTCGATCGCGAGGTGCGCCGGGCTCGTGTAGCGCTCGGCGATCAGCCATTCCGCGCAGGCGTAGAAGTCGTCGAAGACGTTCTGCTTGCTGCCGCGCATGCCCGCGCGATGCCAGTCCTCGCCGTACTCGCCGCCGCCGCGCAGGTTCGCGACCACGTACACGCCGCCCGCATCGAGCCATGGCACGATCGAGGGATTGAACGCAGGCGTGAGCGACACGTTGAAGCCACCGTAGCCGTAGAGCAGCGTCGGATTCGCGCCGTCGCGCGCCATGTCCTTCCGGCGCACGATGAACATCGGCACCTTCGTGCCGTCCTTCGAGGTCGCGCGCACCTGCTCGACGGTGTACTTCGACAGGTCGCCAGGCACCTTCGTCTCGGCCCAGACGCGCATCTTGGGATGCAGCACGTCGGTCTGGTAGATCGTGCGGGGCGCGTCGTAGCTCGTGTACGTCACGAACGCCTCGGTGCGGTTGTGGTCGGTCGAGATGCTCGCGGTTCCGAGTCCGGGGAGCGGGATCTCGCCGAGGATCTTGCCCTCGAAGTCCATCACCTCGAAGCGCGAGCAGACGTCCTTCGACCAGCTCGTGACGAAGCAACCCTTCGCAAGCGACACGCCCTCGAGCACCATGTCGGTACGCTCGGTCAGGATCGTCCTCCACGCCGCGCGCTCCGGGTGGTTGAGGTTGATCGCCATCACGCTTCCCCTCGGCGTTCCGAAGCTCGTCGTGATGTAGAGCGTGTTTCCGATCACGTCGATCGGGTCGAAGCGGCCGTCGAGTCCCTCGGCGAGCATCGTCTTCTGCAGCTCGCCCTTCGCGAGCCACGGGCCCATCGGCGCGATCCAGAGGTCGTTCGCCTGCCAGCCCTTCGAGAGGCTGCCGATCAGCCACTTGCCATCGGTCGAAGGACCCGCGCCGGGGATCTCGCTCGGATTCACCTGCTTGACGACGACCGGATCCTGCGCGGAGAGGCGACCGACGAGGTGGTGGCGCGTCTCGCGCGAGTAGGGGTTCTTCACGTCGCTCAGCGCCGAGTAGAAGAAGCTCTTCCCGTCGGGCATCCAGCCGGAGAAGCTGACCTTGCCGGGGATCATGTCCGGCAACCACTTGCCCGTCGCGACATCGAGGATGTGCAGTTCGCTCATCTCGCTGCCCTTCTGCGACGTGCCGAAGGCCATGAGCGTGCCCTGCTCGTTCGGGCGCCACCAGTCGAGGCTGGTGAGGCCCTTCGCATCGAGGGCGTTCACGTCGAGCAGCGTGCGCGAGGGGCCGTCGACCGTCGCGCGGAATCGCACGACGGCCTGGTTCTGCGTGCCGCTTCGCTCGGAGTGGAAGTAGCCCGCATCGGTCATCGTGGGGGCACCGATCGCATCGAGCGTCATCCACGGCTCGAGCGCCTTCGCGAGCTTCTCGCGGCACGGCATCGCGTCGAGCACCGCGCGCGTGTAGCCGTTCTGCGCGGTCGTCCACGCCTCGACCTCGGACGAGTCCTTCTCGAGCGGCTCGAGCCAGCGGTAGTCGTCGGTGATCTCGACGCCGTGGACGGTCTCGCGTACGGGGATCGACTTCGTCGCGGGCGGCTTCGCCATGGTGCGGATCGGCTGGTCGTGCGCGCAGCCGGAGAGAAGGGCCGTCGCGAGCAGGGTGGCGGTGGTTTGGAACTTCATGTGGATCGGTGTGGTCAGGGGTTCGGAGGCACGCCGCGGACGGCGGCGTTCAGCCGACGATTTCGGGCAGATCGAAGAGTCCTTGCGTGAGATTGACGGGGCCCTGCGCGGTGACGAGGACATCGGCCTCGTAGTGCACGCTCATCGAGCCGTCGGCGGTGTACACGGGCCACTCGCGTCCGCGCGAGCGCGTCTCCGAGGTCGAGACCGCGATCATGGGCTCGACCGCGACGAGCAGGCCCGGCTTGATCTCCTTCCACGCCTCCGGCCATTCGCCGGGGTAGGAGGGAACCACGTTCGAGACGAACGGCGGTCCGTGCAGCTCGCGGCCGTAGCCATGACCGCCGAGGCCGCGCACGAGCGCGAACTTGCACTCGCGCTCGACGTGCCCCTGCACCGCCTTCGCGAAGTCGATGAGCGGCCGCCCCGGCTTCAGCGCGGCCACGCCGCGGCGCAGGCTCTCGACGCCGCACTTCATCAGCGCCTCGCCGAGCCGGTCGCGCTCGCGGATCGCGTAGGTCCACGCGGCGTCGCCGATCCAGCCGCGGTGCCGGACGCCGATATCGATCGAGAGGAGGTCGCCCGGCCGGAGCGGCGACGCATCCATGTCGTGCGTGCCGTGCACGACGCAGCTGTTGACGCTGAGGCACGCGTGCGACGGGAAGGGCGGATGCCCGCGAATCTTGTAGCCGACGAAGCAGCTCGGGGCGTCGAGTTCGGCGAGCGTGCGACCGACGAAGGCGTCGATCTCGGCGAGCGTCTGACCCACGCGGAGGAACTCGACGAGGCGCTCGTGCGTCTTCACGACGCACGCGGCGGCGTTCGTTGCTCCCTCGATGTCCTCGGGCTTGGTGACGAGCATGGGGCGGACATGGTAGCCGTTCGGCCAGCCATCTCGGTGGGGCGCCGTCGCCCCGGGATCGAGCCGTATCCGCCGCCGGAGCCTCGGGAGGACATCCAAAAATGACACCGCCTCGGAAGGATCCGGGCGGCGTCGCGTGGTGGATGCTCTGTGCTGTGCGGCTCAGGCGACGGTGCGGACCTTCATGGTCGGGGCGCAGTTCGTCGTGGTGCCGCAGGTGCCGGCCTGCTCGCCGTTGGTCGGATTCGCGAACGGGTTCGTTCCGGTCGTGCCGTTCCAGTTGCCGCCGTTCCAGTTCGTGTTGCCGTTCGTGTTCCAGTTGTTGTTCGAGCCGTTCCACGGCGTGGTGTTGTTCCAACCGTTGAAGCTCGGGAAGTTGTTCCAGCCCTGGAAGCCGTTGAAGTTCTGGAAGCCGTTGAAGTTCTGGAAGCCGTTGTAGCCCGGGAAGCCGTTGTAGCCCCAGTTGCCGGTCCACTGGTTCGACGGCCACGGATTCGTGTTGAACCACGTGTTGGTCCACGGCGTGTTCCAGCCGTTCCACGGCGTCGTGTTGTTCCAGCCGCTGAAGCCGTTCCAGTTCCACGTCGAGTTCGGATTCCAGCCGAACGTGTTCGTGCGGTTCCAGTTCCAGCCGTTCCACGAAGCCGTTCCAGTTGTTCTGGAAGCCGTTGTTCTGGAAGCCGTTGTTCTGGAAGCCGTTGTTCTGGAAGCCGTTGTTCTGGAAGCCGTTGTTCTGGAAGCCGTTGCCACCGCAGCAGTCGCTGCTGTCGAAGCCCGGGCAGTTGTTGCAGTTGTTCCAGGGCGTATTCGAGGGCGACCAGCCGTTCGGCATCGTGTTGTACATGTGTGACTCCATGGGGGACTCTGCGCGCACACGCGGACCGATCCGCGCACATGCGTGGCGCAGGGATCGGGCGAGCGCAGCGGCGACTTTGGTCCGGGGTGGGAAAGCGCCGGAAATTCCGGTTGTAGGGTCAGGGTTTGCGCAGGAATTGCGCAGACATCGGCCCGGAACAGCGACGTACGCCGCTCCTACCAGAGCGTCGTGTGCCCCGCGAACACCTCGCACGGCTCCGACATCGCCCATTCGCAGGCGAGTGCGCGCTCGTCGTGTGTCGGGAGCAGCACGAGATGCGCGCGCTTCCCGACCTCGATCGAGCCGGTCTCGTGCTCGATTCCCAGCACGCACGCCGCGTTGTAGGTCGCGGCGGTGATCGCCTCCGCCGGCGTGAGCCCGCAGAATCGCGCGGCGAGCGCGATGATGAACGGCATCGACACGATCGGACTCGAGCCGGGATTGCAGTTGGTCGCGATCGCGACCGCCGCACCCTCGTCGATCAGAAATCGGCCGTTCGCGTACCGCCCGTCGAGCGTGAGGCCGCATCCGGGCAGGAGCACCGCCGTCGACTGCGACCGCGCGACACGCACGAGTCCATCGCGCGAGGTCGCCTCGAGGTGATCCACGCTGCGCGCGCCCATCTCGAGCGCCGTCTCGAGGAACCCGAGTTCGTTGAACTGGTCGACATGGACGCGGAGCGGGCAACCAAGCGCCTGCGCGCGCTCGAACAGCTTGCGCGTCCACGCCGGACTCCACGCGCCCTTCTCGCAGTACGCATCGCAGGCGATCGGCCCGAACTCGGCGACGACTTCAGGCAGCAGCTCGTCGATCACGCGCGTGCAGTAGGCGGTCTCATCGCCGTCGATCGCATGCGCCGCGAGGAAGGTCGGCACGAAGAAGCCGTCGCCATCGTGTTCGGCGTTGATCCCGTGGGCGCGCACGGCGCGAAGCATCTCGAGCTCCGTCACGCGATCGAGGCCGTAGCCCGACTTGACCTCGATGGCGAGGCTCCCGTGGCGGCGCATCGCCTCCGCGCGCCTGCTGAGGATGCGGAGCAGGCCTTCTCCGAGAGGGTCACCCGCAAACGCGTCGCGTGTGGCGCGCACGGTCGACATGATGCCGCCCCCGCGGGCCAGGATGTCGAGGTAGGGGACGCCCGCGAGCCGCTCGGCGACCTCGTCGTAGCGGTTGCCGCCCCAGCACGCATGCGTGTGGCAGTCGACGAACGCCGGCATCAGCACGCAGCCGTCGTAGTCGCAGCGCGCGGCCTTGATCTCCGCCGGTGGGTCTCCGGATCCGACTGCGGCGATCCGACCGTCGACCGCGTGCACGTACCCGCGTTCGATGACGCCGAGATCGCGCATGGCGTGTCCGCGTCGCGGGCCCCGCGAACCCGCGCCGGCCACGGACGGCTGCGCCAGCGTGAGGATGCGCACGTTCGTGAAGAGGACCTCGGAAGCCATGCGTGGATTCTCGCAGATCCCGGCGATTTGGCTACCTTGCGCGGAGGTCGATCTCCCGCACTTGTTCCGCGAGGTTTCCGATGGAACTCATCCTCATCCGGCATGCGAAGGCCTTCGAGCGCGATGCGGCAGCCTGGCCCGACGACAGCCGGCGTCCATTGACCGAGGATGGACGCGATCAGTTCGCCCGGTTCGCGAAGCGCCTGCGCCACGTGGCGTCCGAGGTTGAGCTGGTGGAATCAAGCGGGTTCGTACGCGCGTGGCAGACGGCGATGCTCCTCGAGGAGCACGCGCGGTGGCCGAAGGCCGCCAGACTCGAGCGTCTCGAGATCCACGCCGACACCGAGTCGCCGGACCCCGTCGTTCGTCGCCAGGCCGAGCGGGTGCAGGAGGAGTCGCTCATGCGCACCCTCGCGGCGCTCGCGGCGGTCCCGGTCGTCGCATGGGTCGGTCACGAGCCCATGCTGTCGCGCCTCGCCTCGCTCCTCCTCACGGGCTCTTCCGGCGGCATGGCGATCGACTTTCGGAAAGGCGCGGCGCTTTCGCTGCAAGTCGACATCGACACCGATGCCGTGGCGCCGCGCACCGCATCCAACGGTGCATCGGGCGGCACCGTGCTCCGCGCGCAGATCAAGTGGTTCCTCACGCCGGGGGTCGTCCGTAGGCTCGCGAAGTGAAGCGGACCTGGACGTGCGGCGCGGATCAGCGCATGGCCGCGTCGAGCTCGCGCTGGTCCTTCGCGAAGGTGTACAGCTTGTCGATCTTCATCATCGTGAAGAGCTGCATCAGTTCCTTCGGGGTGCCGTAGAGGATCGACTTCGCGCCCGCGGCGTGCGCCTTGTGACGCAGGGCGATGCAGATGCCGAGACCCATCGAGCTCATGAAGGTCACCGACTGGAGGTCGACGACGAAGAACTTCATCGTCTTGCCTGCGTCGCGGATGTAGGGCTCGACATCCTGGCTGATGAGCGGCGACTCGCGCTGACCGACCTGAGGCCCGAGCAGCTTCACATGAAGCACCCCGGGGTGGGTGTTGATCTCGACGAGGGTCGTCTTCTTCGAAGCGGGGAGCGAACTCATGGGGCGGTCATCCTAGCGGGTGCGCGAAATCGTGGTTCCCGTGTCGTGCTTCCCGTGACGTGGCTCCCGTGACGTGGTTCCCGTCGCCACGCCGGTCGGGCGTTTCGCAGCCGGATCCTGCGGAATCGACGCGCGGCTCTGGGTTTGCGTCGGAGGCTCCGGCGGCGCCGGATCGCCAGGCGCGTGGTCGGGCGACGCATCCGGGGTGGGTTCGGTCTTCGCCGGCCGTGCGGGACGGAAGCCGTAGATGACGATGTCCGCGGCGCCGCGATCCTGTTCACGGAGCACGGCGCTCGAGTCGTCGATCACGGTGACGGTGAGCACGCGGTCCATCGGCCGCCGTGCCTCGAACTGGAGCACCGTGCCGCCGTCGCGCTCGACGTGGAAGCAGCCGGCGCAGAGGACGACCTTCGGCGCACCCTGTTCGCGCGCGCGCGCCGCCGACGCGCCCATCGTGCCGTCCCACACCGATTGCGAGAGAAAGACGTTCGCAAGCCGTTCGCGGGTCGACGAGGGGTCGTCGTCGTCCGATGGCGACATGATGTCGACGAAGCGGTCGAAGTAGGCGTTCCAACGGCCGTTCCAGTCGTCGGTGAAGAGCCCGTCGCGCGTGGTGATGGGGAGATCGAAGTCGGCCTGCTCGGCGGTCGGCTTCGCGCGCATCGCGTCGTGACCGATCGCGCGCGCCTCGCGCACCGCCTCGCGCGGTGCATTCGCGGCCACGACCGGCGAGCCCACCTCGCGCGCCGCGTCGACGAGCGGCTGGAAGAACACCACCCAGGTGTCCTTGCCGGCCCAGTCGCGGCTCTCGGTGGAATCGATGAACTCATCGCGCGTGATCTCGCCCGCGAGGTAGCGGTCGACCGTCGCCTGCTCATCGCGCTCAAGGTGTTCGAGCGCGATCGCCGTGCCCGGATAGCCCGCCGCCAGATCCTCGAAGATCGCCAGTTGCACCGCATGCGCCACGGGGTCGTCGTGGCGCTCGCCGATGAAGGTGCAGTCGGCCCACGACGCGGCGGCCATCACATCGGCCCACCCGAGCGATCGGCCGGTCGAGCCCTCGAACATGACGAGGCTGCGCGGCGACGCGGGACTGCGCGTCACGATCCCGCCGGATGGCTCGGAGAGATCGGGCGCGCTCGCGAAGTAGCGCGTGCATCCGGAGAGGAGCGGCGCTGCCAGCATCGTGGCGATCGCGAGGAATGTCGTGCTGCGGGCGCGGATCGGCATGGAATGGCGAGTGTAGCGCGTGCCGCGTGCCGTCCGGCCGCCGCCGCGGCGCGTCCGGATCTCGCGCTGGCGCGGGCGAATCTCCGCGAAACGGACGGTACCCGCTTGCGACGGGGGGTGGTCCGGTCCACACTCGGACGATGCTCGCAACCCTCGCGCTCGCGATCCTTCAGCTCCAGTCCGCCGGCGCCGTGCCGCCTTCGCCGGCGCCGATCCTCGCGAACGGCCACACTGCCGCACGGGCGGTCGGGGCGGGAGCGACGTCGACGCCCGAGTTCCACGACGGACGCTCCGTGCTGCGCGCGACCGTCCGCACCGCGCGCGACGTCCGAACGGTGCTCACCCTCGCGGCCGACGTCCTCAATCATCGCATCGATGTCGGACCGGTCGACTTCATCGTCGACGCGAAGGCACGGGCGGCGTTCGCGTCCACCGGTATCCCGCACGAGGTTCTGATCGAGGACCTCGGTCCGCTCCTGCGCGCCGAGTACGCCGGGCGCGCGAACCGCGTGGAGTTCCGTGCAGGTGCGGGCGAGGGCGAGGGTGGCGTCGCAGGCGGCACCTACTTCACCGACTTCCGCACGCTCGCCGAGACCTACGCGCAGCTCGATGCGTGGATCGCCGCACGGCCGGATCTCGTGACGCCCTTCGTCATCGGCACTTCGCTCGAGGGTCGGCCGATCCGCGGCATTCGCATCTCGAAGGCCCCCGCGGGAAGCCCCGGCGTCCTCTTCAACGCCACGCAGCATGCGCGCGAATGGGGCGCGCAGACGACGTCGATGTACATCGCCGACCAGCTGATCGAGCGCTACGGGACGGATCCGCGCGTGACCGCGCTGCTCGATCGCGCGTGGATCGACGTGATTCCCGTGTGCAATCCCGACGGCTACGTCTGGTCGTGGACCGTCGACCGGCTCTGGCGCAAGAACCGTCGCCTCAACTCGGACGGAACATCCGGCGTCGATCTCAACCGGAACTGGGCGTTCCAGTGGGGTGGCGGGGGCGCGAGCACCGTTCCCAACGATCCCACCTACCGCGGTCCCTCGCCGTTCAGCGAGCCCGAGAGTGCGGCGCTGCGCGACTACTTCATCGCGCAGACCACCCTCGCCGGTCACATCGACTTCCACGCGTACAGCCAGCTCATCCTCTCGCCGTGGGGATACACCACCGAGCTTCCCGCGAACAACGCCGCGTTCATCGCGCTCGGCAACGACATGAAGGATGCCATCGCGCGCACGTCGGGCCTCTCGTACACCGTCGGTCCGATCGCATCCACGCTCTACATCGCAAGCGGCAGTTCGGTGGACCACGCGTGGGGGCAGCATGGCGTGCCGAGCTACACCATCGAGGTGCGCGACACCGGTTCGTACGGCTTCGTCATGCCTGCTGGCGAGATCGTGCCGAACGCGAGCGAGAACTTCGCGGCGGCGCTCGAGCTCGCCGATGCGACGGTCGATGGCGCCGTTATCCGGCTGCCGGGCGGCGCTCCGGCATCGGTCGAGTACGACGTCCCCGCGACCGTCACGGCCGAAGTACGCGCCATGCGCGGCAACCTCGCCGCGAACGGCGTGTCGCTGCGCGCGCGTGTCGGCTCGACGGGCTCCTTCAGCGAGATTCCGATGACGGCCGGCGCGGCGGGTCTCTTCACGGCGACGCTTCCGACCGCCGCCTGCGGCGCGACGATCGAGTGGTACCTCACCGCCGCAACCACCGTCGGTACCGCACGACTCCCCGAGGCTTCGCCTGCCGTCTTCACGACCGAACTCGTCGACAGCAGCATCGCGTTCGAGGACACCTTCGAGAACAGTCTCGGTTGGGTCGTCGGCGCGGCGGGAGACAACGCGACGGCCGGCCTCTGGACGCGCGTCGACCCGATCGGAACGACCGCGCAGCCGGAGAACGACTCGAGCGACGCCGGCGTGCTCTGCTTCATCACGGGGCAGGGCGCGGTCGGTGGCGCGGCGGGGTCCGCCGATGTCGACGGCGGGACGACAACCCTCGTCTCGCCCGCGCTCGATGCGAGCGATGCGTCCGCGGTGCTCAGCTACCGCCGCTGGTACTCGAACAACCTCGGTGGCGCGCCGAACGCGGACTCGATGCCCGTGGCGATCTCCTCGGACGGCATCAACTGGGTGCTGCTCGAGGATGTCGCGCAGAACGCGGGGACGTGGGTCGATCGCAGTTTCCGCGTCGCCGACTACGTGACGCCGGGGCCCTCGGTGCGCGTGCGGTTCCAGGCGCGCGACCTCGCCACGGGGTCGCTCGTCGAGGCCGGTGTCGACTTCGTGCGCGTGAGTTCGACCGCATGCCCCTCGCAGCCGGGGGATCTCGATGGCGACGGCGACGTCGATGCCGCAGACCTCGCCACGCTGCTTGCCGGTTGGGGCAGCGCGGGCGCCACCGATCTCGACGGCGACGGCACCACCGGGGCGAGCGATCTCGCGATCCAGCTGGGCAACTGGGGCTGAATCGAGAGGAGCGGTCGTGGTCCGGTCGGACTCGACGGCGTTTCAACTGTGCGGTCTCGGTGGCCTGTGAGGGCCATTCGGTCGTTCGCGCGGCATTCCCTCGACGCCCGACGCAGGCTCGGCTTGGATTCCGGCGGATTGCGGTCAGACTCCCTCGACCTGCATGTTGCGCGCGATGCGGCCACTCCTCGCACTTCTCCTCGCCTTCGTCGCGTTCTCCGGCGCGTCGCGTGCCGTCGCGCAATCGTGCGACCTCTACGCAACCGACTTCGGGAGTTTCGGCGGTCCGCCCGATCTCGCCGACGGCGAGATGCGCGTCCTCTGGTGCGTGAACGGCGCGAGCATCACTTCCTCGAACTTCTGCGCGACGGGCAACGCCCTGCGCTTCGATTCCGGCAGCGAGGATCCGGTCATCCTGATCTCGACGGGTGCGCTCGGCTGCACCGCGATCGAGGTCTCCTTCAAGTACGCGCAGTTCTCGTCGAGCGGCACGATCGTGAAGTACGGACTCACGAACGCGATCACCGCGAGCTGCACCGCCTCGACGACGCTCACGCTGGGTGCACTGACCGCGACCGGCGGCGCGTGCACGGCCTTCTCGGCCACGATCCAGCTCGGAAGCTCGAAGGGCGTGTATCTGCGCTTCGATCATGGAGCCAATGCGAACGCGATCACGATCGACGATCTCGTGATCCGACGTGTCGGCTGCTGTGGTTCGGGCGGACACTCCTGCTGCGAGATCGGCGCCGCTGGCTGCGCGGACGCCTCGATCTCGACCTGCGTCTGCGCGCAGGATCCGTACTGCTGCACCACCGAGTGGGACGCGCAGTGCGTGGCGGAGGTCGCTCAGTTCGGCTGCGGCTCGTGCGGCAGTGGTGGCGGCGGAGGCGGTGGGGGCGCATGCCTCTCGTCGCTCTCGATCGGATTCGGAACGCTCTACTCCGGCGGCTCGATCTGCACCAAGTTCCCGGAGATCTTCGAGCGCTGCGAGGGCACGGCGCCCTTCCTCACATCGAGCCTCGGCTGCGCCACGTCGACCGACATGGCGATGCGATTCTCGCAGGGGTTTCCGTACTCGGCGGCCGTGACGAAGTGCGTCTCGCTCGCGTCGTTCAGTGCGCCTGCGCTCGCCTTCAGCTACTCGAAGCAGAGCGGAACCCTCGGTCCGCGCATCGATGTCTCGCTCGACGGCACGACGTGGGCGACGGCGTGGACGGCGCCGGTCGCGTTCGAAGGGACCTGCCAGGCGCTTCTTCTCGATCTCTCGCCGTTGATCGGCGAGACGAGCGTTCAGTTCCGCTTCTCGAGCGGCGCGAGCACGTCGAACCTGGCCGCGTTCGACGACATCGCGATCGTCGAAACGCCGCCCGTCGCGCACGGTTGCTGCGAGGAGGGCGGCCCCGGCTGCGACGACCCCGACACGAGCAAGTGCGCGTGCGCGCTGGATGCGTACTGCTGCGAAACGGCGTGGGACGTCCTGTGCGCGGCGATCGCGACCGCCTACTGCGGTGCGGCCTGCCCGGATCTCCCGGTGTGCGGCTCACCGACCGCGGGCGAGTGCACCTCCGCTCATCCGACTCCCGCCTGCGCCGACGCCGAGTGCTGCCTCGCCGTCTGCGAGCTTGATCCGTACTGCTGCGAGACGGCGTGGGATGCGGCATGCGTGACGACCGCCGGAACCGCCTGCGCGCGCTCGCCCGACATCGACGGCGACGGCGTCGTCGGCGCCATCGATCTCGCGATCGTTCTCAACCACTGGGGCGAACCCCACCCGCCGGCGGATCTCGACGGCGACGGTGCGGTCGGCGCGACCGATCTCGCCGCGGTGCTCTCGGCTTGGACGAGCTGAGGAACGACGCGCAGCGCGATCGACGCTCAGTGATCTCGCGCGACCACGCGGTCGGCAAGCTCGAGCAGCAGTTCCTGCGCACCGGTGCGCGTCGTCCGGGGAAGACCGCGCTTCGCCTCCTCGACGATGCTCACGGCGCGTGCACGGGCGGCCTCGATCGACCCCGATGCCTCGAGCGCGCGCCGCAACGCGGCGCCGTCCTTCGCGTCGATCGCGTCCAGCGCGGCGATGCGGGCGTTTCCGCGGGTCGACGCGATGTGCAGGATCATCGGCAGCGTGAGCTTGCCCTTCTCGAGATCGCGGCCGATCGACTTGCCGACCGTCGCCTCGTCGCCGAGGAGGTCGAGCAGGTCGTCCTGGATCTGGAACGCCGTGCCGAGGCGCTCGCCGAAGCGCAGCATCGCGCGCACGTCGGCATCCGGCGCTCCGGCAAGCCGTGCGCCGAGTTCGCACGCCGCGCCCACGAGGACCGCGGTCTTCCGGCGCACGATCTCGAAGTAGGTCGCTTCATCGAGCGTCAGGTCGTGCCGTCGCGAGAGCTGCACCAGCTCGCCCTCGCAGAGCGTGTTGGTCACCTCGCCGAGGCGAAGGTTGAGCGACGGATCGCCCGCACGCGAGCAGAGGTGGAAGGCGTTCGAGATGAGGTAGTCGCCGAGCATCACGGCGGTCTCGTTCCCGCGGAGGAAGTTCACCGTCTCGCCGCGCCGCCGCACGGTGGCATCGTCGAGGATGTCGTCATGGACGAGCGTCGCCATGTGGATCATCTCGATCGTGGCGGCGACGATGTCGTGCTCGGCGCGCAACTCGGCTCCGTCGCGCGTGAACGAGAGGCCCGAGACGATGACGAGCGTCGGCCGCAGCATCTTGCCGCGGTAGCGCTCGACGTGGCGGCAGAGCTCCTCGACCGCCGGGAAGTCGCTCGCGAGCTGCGCGTCGAAGATCGACGCGACTCTTTCGAGTCCGGCGAGGATGTTCGGGGCGAGCGGGGTTGTCGGAAGCGCGGAGGACATGCGTGAAGGAAGATCGTGCGTGCTTCGACCGCCGCGCCGCGACGGAGTCAGGCCGGGGTCACTTCTTTGGCGCTTTGGCGGTGTTGCGAACGCGCTTCGCCCCGCCCGACCGCCCGCGGGAGCGGGACTTCTCGGCCACGATGTAGGCGATCCAGCCGGCGCAGGCCTCGCCGCGCGTCGAGGGTCGGAAGATGCCGTTTCCGGTTCCTGACTTCTCGTCGGTGCCTTCCCAGTAGACGGTCGTCTTCGTGAAGCCCGCCTCGCGCATCGCATCCTGGATCTCGGGAAGGCTCCAGAGCCGCCATCGGTAGGTGAACGCGCGCTTCAGTTCGCTTCCGTCCGGGAAGCGGAAGTGGATGTGGTTGACCACGTCGCCCGTGATCGGGTTGTACTGGTTCTGGTCCCACACGTAGGTGAAGCCGTCGAGACTGCGCTCCTCCTCGACCTCGGAGTGCGCCTCGCTGCCGCCGTAGGCGTCGCACACGAGGATGCCGTCCGGAGCGAGCGACTTCAGGCAGTTCCGGAAGTACGACACCAGCGTCGCTCGGTCCTTGAAGATGAAGTACGAGAAGTTCATCGCGAGGATCGCCTCGACGCCGGGCGTCTCGACCTCGAGCACGTTCGCCTCGAGGATCGTGATGCGGCGCGCGATCGACTCGGGAAGGTTCGCGCGATGCCGGTGCTCGCCCCAGGTGATCACCGAGCGATCGAGATCGACGCCGATCGCGCGGTTCGTCGGGCGCCGGCGAGCCCACTCGGTGCAGGCCTTCGCCGTGCCGCAGAAGTCCTCGCGGATGGACGACGTGGTCTTGCCGCGATGACGGCGGCTCACCCGGTCGATGAAGTCGCACTCGGAGACGACCTCCTGCACGGCGAGCTCGTAGAGCTCGTGACGGTCGCTGTTCGACGCGGTGCGCCAGACGCCGGTACGTCGGCCGCGAGGGGCCTTGCGGGCGCCGCTCGCCTTCGATGCGCGCGTGGACGACTTCGTGGGTTTCTTCGCCATGGGGCGCGAAAGATACCGCCCGGCGCAGTGGCCGGGCGGCATGGAATCGTGCTTCTTCGTCGATGTGGTTCAGCGCTTCACCGTTCGGCTCAGCGCTTGGCCGTGGTGATCAGCGCTTCGCTTTGGTCCAACGCTTGCCGCTCGACGCCGCGCCGCCGGCCTTCTGCATGAGCTGGCGGTTGGCCGCGACCAGCGTGTTCATCACGTTCGCGTTCAGCGACATCGGGTGGCCCTGCCAGCGGACGATGCCGTCCGACGAGATCACGGCGACGTGCGGAATGCCGCGGATTCCAAAGGCGCTCTTCATGCTGGCCTTCGTGTCGAGACCGACCGCGTACTTGAAGTCGCTCTTGCTGAGGCGGCGCTTGAGCGCGCCTTCCTCGAGCTGACGCATGCTCTCGTCGGTGATGCCCATGCAGGCGACGTCGTTCGGATAGGCCTGGGCGAGCTCGTTCATGTGCGGGATCGCGGCGACGCACGGGCCGCACCAGGTCGCCCAGAAGTCGATGACCACGAGCTTGCCGTTCATGTTCGGCTCGCCGTTCCACCAGCGCTCGACCGCGAACGCCGGCGCCTGCTTGCCGCGGAGGTCGCCGGCGCTGCCGACGGGCTCGGAGAACGTCGGGAACGCCACGTCGGAGTTCATCTCGACGGCGGCGCCATCGCGCTTGTTCGGCTCGACGTTCGGGTCGAACGGCTCGGCGCCAAGTTCCTTGGCTGCCGCGGTGATGCCGGTCTCGGAGAGTCCGGCGAACTTCAGGTTGCCCTGGCGATCGACGAGGAACGCGATGGGCTTCTTGTACGCGCCAAGCTCGTCGCAGTACGCGCCGCTCATGTCGAGCAGGACGTCCGCGGAGAGCTTCGCCTTCTCGAGCGCGGCGCGCGCCTTCTCGATGCCGGCCTTGTCGAGGCCTTCCGGCGTGTGGACGGCGAGGAACGCGGTGTCGTCGGCCTTCAGTCCGGCCTTCTCGAGGGCGGCGCGCGCCTCGGCGATCGCGGCGAGTCCCGCGGCGTTGCGCGAGGTGAAGGTCTGGATCAGCACGACCTTGCCGCGGAGCGCGGCGGCGTTCGCGGCGGCGATGCCGATCTTCTCGGCGTCGGCGGGGAACTCCGGCATCGCGTAGCCGATGGCGGCGTCGGTCGCGGCCTTGTCCTCGCGGTCGAGCTTGACGAACCACTTCGCGCGCTCCTTCGCGAGCTTCTCGGCGGCACGCTCGGCGGCCTTCTGCGCGGCCTTGTCAGGGACCTTGTCCGTTGCACCCGAACCAGTGCCGCCATCCTGCGCGGACTCCTTCTGCGCGGTGAGCGCGGCGTCGGCGCCGGCCGAGGCCAGGCCGCCCATGCCCACGAGCACAAGCACCGAGGCAAGCGAGAGGGCGCGCGAGAGGGGAAGGAGCGGGGTCTTGAGGGTGGTTCCGGCGTGGTTCATGCGTGGATCTCCGCGAAAAGTGTACCGGGAGCGGTGGAGCATTCCGTTGGATACGCCCGAACCCGCGCGGGATTGCGGGAAGACGCGACGGTCGGGGATCCTTGCTCAGCGCCAGATGGTCATGGCGGCGTTGTCGATGAGCCTCGTGGCGCCGAGGCGCGCCGCGATCAGGCCGCGGGTCGGCCGCTCGAAACCCGCGACGGGCATCAGCGTCCTCGCGTCGCGCACCACCGCGTACTCGGTTTCGAGCCCGAAGGAATCGAGTGTCTCGCGCATCAGCCGCTCGGCGGTCTCGACCCGTTGGGCCGAATGCGCGACCTGCAGCGCGCGGGACAGGGCCCTGGCAGCCTCGCGCTCCTCCGGCCCGAGGTATCGGTTGCGGCTCGACATGGCGAGGCCGTCGCGCTCGCGGATCGTGGGGCAGGGGACCACACGAAGGGCCCCGTAGCGGGCACGATCCGCGTCCACCATGTCCTCGATGAGCCGGAGTTGCTGGTAGTCCTTCTCCCCGAAGTACGCGGCCGAAGGCCGCACGAGGTCGAAGAGCCGCCCAACCACCAGTGCGACCCCACCAAAGTGGGTGGGCCGGCAGGCGTCCTCAAGTCTCGGTTCCGTCGCAACTTGCGGCAAAGTCAGGCGTGCGGCCTCGTCGCGGGAAGCCTCGAGCCCCGATGGGTAGATCGCTTCGACCGAGGGCACGAACACTCCCGCCACGCCAAGGGGTTCAAGCAGCGCGCAGTCGGCGTCGAGGGTGCGAGGATATCGGGCGTAGTCCTCCTTCGGTCCGAACTGGGTCGGGTTCACGAAGATGGACACCACGACGGGGCGACCGTCCTGGGCGGCGCGGCGCACGAGCGACCCATGGCCTTCATGAAGCGCTCCCATGGTGGGTACGAAGCCGCAACCCTGCAGGGCGGAGGAGGAGAGTTCGGCGGGGTCTTCGATGATGCGCATGGTGGGTCGTGCGATCGCGGCAGGACCGCGAGGGAATCCCGATTCTAACCGCGCCCAAGATCGTCCTCGTCCGCGTCGGGAACCCCTATGATGAGACTCGGTCGCAACGGAGCGGCCGAGGGTTGGCCGCGGATCCTTTTCCGTGGCCTCCGGAGCCTTAGGAACACCTCGTCGTTGTCTCCGGGCTCCGAATCAACGCCAAATCAGGAGTGATTCCGATGGCAGTCAAGCTGCCCATCTACATGGACAACGCCGCCACCACCCGCACCGATCCGCGCGTGGTCGAGGCCATGCTGCCGTACTTCACCGAGAAGTTCGGCAACGCCGCGAGCCGCAACCACAAGTTCGGCTGGGAAGGCGAGGACGCGGTCGATCTCGCCCGCGAGCAGGCCGCCGCCCTCATCGGCGCCTCTCCGAAGGAGATCGTCTGGACGAGCGGATCGACCGAGTCGAACAACCTCGCGATCAAGGGCGCCGCGCGCATGTACGCGAAGGGCCCCGAGGGCTCGAAGAACCGCGGGCACATCATCGCCGCCGCCCACGAGCACAAGGCCGTGCTCGATCCGTGCAAGCGCCTCCAGAACGAAGGCTTCGACGTCACGTTCCTCCAGCCGCCGGCCGACGGCGTGATCACCCGCGCGATGGTCGCCGAGGCGATGCGCGACGACACGATCCTCGTGTCGATCATGTGGGCGAACAACGAGATCGGCACCATCAACGAGGTGCCCGAGATCGGTGCCCTCTGCCATGAGCGTGGCGCGATCTTCCACACCGACGCCACGCAGTGGGTCGGCAAGATGCCGACGAACGTCGACAAGGACAACATCGACCTGATGTCGTGGTCGGGTCACAAGATGTACGGACCGAAGGGCGTGGGCGCGCTGTACGTGCGCCGGCGCAATCCGCGCGTGCGTCTCGAGGCGATCCAGGACGGCGGCGGACACGAGCGCGGCATGCGCTCGGGAACGCTCAACGTCACGGGAATCGTCGGGTTCGGCAAGGCCTGCGAGCTCGCGATGCACGAGATGGACACCGAGCGCGAGCGCCTGCTCGGCCTGCGCCGCAAGCTCGAGCGCGACCTCTCGTCGCGCCTCGAGGTCGTGCAGGTGAACGGCCACGCGGAGCGGCGTCTCCCCCACATCCTCAACATCAGCTTCGGCTACGTCGAGGGCGAGTCGCTCCTCATGGGCATCAAGGACATCGCCTGCTCGTCGGGTTCGGCCTGCACGAGCGCGAGCCTCGAGCCGAGCTACGTGCTCAAGAGCCTCGGCGTCGGCGACGAACTCGCGCACTCGAGCCTCCGACTCTCCCTCGGCCGCTGGTCGACGGAGGAAGAGGTCGACTACGCGGTGGAGGGCATCGTGAAGGCGGTGAACCACCTGCGCACGATGAGCCCGCTGTGGGATCTCTACAAGGAAGGGATCGACGTCAGCAAGATCGAGTGGCAGACGCATTGAATTTCACGGATCCGGAGAAGCACTCTCCGGATCCTGGGATGTACGGATCCGGAGAAGCACTCTCCGGATCCTGGGATGTACGGATCCGGAGAAGCACTCTCCGGATCCTGATTGGAAAACATCAGCACCGCGCGCCTCGCGCGCTTTGAAAGGCACAGAACCATGGCCTACAGCGACAAGGTCATCGACCATTACCAGCACCCCCGCAACGTCGGCAGCTTCGGCACGTCCAAGGACGTCGCGACGCGCAAGGACGTCGGCGTCGGCATCGTCGGCGCGCCCGAGTGCGGCGACGTCATGCAGCTCCAGATCAAGGTCAACGAGCAGGGCGTCATCGAGGACGCCAAGTTCAAGTGCTTCGGCTGCGGCTCGGCCATCGCGTCGAGTTCGCTCGCCACCGAGTGGATCAAGGGCAAGTCGATCGACGAGGCGCTCTCGATCAAGAACACGCAGATCGTCGAGGAACTGAGCCTTCCTCCGGTGAAGATCCACTGCTCGGTGCTCGCGGAGGACTCGATCCGTTCCGCCATCGCCGACTACAAGAAGAAGAACGGCATCGCCGCCGGTACCGACGCCGCGGCCGCCACGCACTGAACCATCCTGTCTGGGTCGTCACGAGATCCACGCAACCCGGACATACAGCCCGGCCACGCAGCAAGGCCACTGCAGCAAGGACACGCACCATGCCCGTCACCGTCACCGAGACCGCCGCTCGCCGCATCGACCAGATCATCGCGGAGCACGGCTTTGATCCCGCCACCATGAAGCTCCGCGTGGGCGTCAAGGGCGGCGGATGCTCCGGCTTCAACTACACGCTCGACCTCACCGAGGTCCAGAAGGAGTCGGACGAGGCCTGGACGTTCACCTACAGCCGCACGCCGCGCGTCTCCGCTGCGGCGCTGGGCGAGTCGAGTGGCGATGCCGGCGGCACGACGACGGCCACGGCGACCACGACCGACGAGACCTTCTCGGTCACGATCGTGTGCGATCCGAAGAGCTATCTCTATCTGAACGGCACGTCGATCGACTACAAGGACGAGATCATGGGCTCCGGGTTCGTCTTCAACAACCCGAACTCGACCTCGACCTGCGGTTGCGGCTCCAGCTTCAGCGCGTGATGGAACGATCGCGACTCGCGTCGCTTTCGCTCGCCCTGGCCGGCCTCACCGCGAGTGAATCGCGGCGGGCCGAGAGGGCGCGTGATAGAGCGCACGCGAACTGCGTGACGGAGCGCTCGCGAACTGCGTGACGGAGCGCTCGCGAACTGCGTGACGGAGCGCTCGCGAACTGCTTCGCAACTCGCTCGCTTTGGCGTGCACTTCACGTTGGCGTGCACTTCACGTTGGCGTGCACTTCACGTTGGCGTGCACTTCGCGTTGACCCGCATCGCGATGTCGTGAGAGCCGCGCCGGACCGGGTGCCCGGGATGAATCCCGGCCGCAGCAGGAGCACGGCGCCAGTCCGTTGTACGCGCCGCATCTCCGCGAGCGTCACGCGCTCGCGCGGATCGGCATGCGCATCGCGGCGTGGATCAGACGGGCCCAGGCGGACGGAAGACCAGCGGCCGCAGCAGCGAGACGGGCATCGGCCTCGCGGGCCGATTCCGACACCACCAGGCGGCGGCGATAGATGATCGAACTCGCCTCGAGAATCGCAAGACTGAGGGCAGCGAGTTCTCGCTCGGCTGCACTGCCCGTGTCCCGCATCGCCTCGCAGGCAACGCGTGCGAGCAGGAAGTCCTCGTCCGACGCGCCGCCATCGAAGAAGAGCCCTGTCGCGCAGCCTGCGGCGGCGAGCGGTCCCGACTCGATCGACCGCGCGGTCGGCAGCAGCCCGTCGCGGCGGCGGGCGCGATCCACCACTCGAAGAAGCAGTGGATCGGTCTCGTCGCCAAGGGATGAGAGCATGCCGAGGCAATCGGTGTTCGCGGGGATGTCGTTGAAGCGTTCCATATCGTGGTTCATGAACAGCTCTTGAACCGATCCCTGTTTCCATCCGCCGCGCAGGTCGCCCCGCGCGGTTCATTTCCCCGTGTTGTGCGGTCCGCCCGTTCTCAGCCGGGCTTCAGCGCCCTCATCAGTCTCGCGATCTCGTCGTCGAGCTCTTCCTCGGTCGCACCATCCTTGAGGAGGAGGTCGACCACGGCCTGCCTGAAGCGAATCGACGCGGTGCGCACCATGCTGGCGCTCTGGCCACCGGTCACCTCGAACTCGACCGCGAGATCGGCATACGACACGCCATGCACGAAGTGGCGCTCGAACATGCTCCAGTGCTTCTCGAAACCCTCGTGCACGCATCGTTCGCGCGCGGCATTCGCCGCGGAGCGCACCATCGAGGCGGCCCAGATTCGGTCGAACTCCTCGACCGCGGTCTCGGCATTCGAGCGTGGCTCATCGATCGCGGTGCTCGCGAGCGAGTCCGCGCGCTCGCTCTTGCGACGTCGCAGCTCCTCCTGGAGGAAGAAGAGGAACCCGTTGATCAGCCAGCGACGCAGCGGCAGGTTGCTCTCGATCCAGCGGTCGAAGTACGCCGGCTGCGCGAGACGCGACGCGAAGAACCCGGACACGAGGTCCTTGGGCGTGCCGAGCGAGCGGAAGCTCGATCCGGCGACGTAGTTCCCGAGAGGTTCTGCGTAGGTCTCCATGATGTACGCGTTGATCCGTGCGAGTCCCTGTGCGCCCTGAGCCAGTTGCGCGACAAGCCATCCCCGCTGGGTTGCCGGGAAGGAGTCGCGCCTCGATGGAGGGGTGCTTCGTGCCGAAGATTCGCTCATGGGGTGTTCCGATCGCTGGCGCCGAGGGCTTCATGCAAGCGCTCGGACGCCGGACTATCGGCACATGACCGGACCCGGTTCGCATCCTCCATCGGAGAAGAGCGCCGGACGTTCAGATTCTGCGGGGCAACTCCCGACATTTCCGGGAGTTGAGTCAACTCACTGCAGGAGCGGCAGCCCCTCGGCGGCGTCCTGGGCGAGCGGGAGCGCCGAAACCGGGCTTCCCACCGCCTTCCGCATCCAGAGGTCGGGTGTCAGGCAACCGAGGCTCGTGATCCGCTTGGTCTCGTGGGCCAGATCCTTCCCACGCATATAGGACCTGATCTGGTGGCTCATCATGTGCCCGAGGGTGTAGTCGGGCAGATAGAGCGGGTAGGAGATCATGTGCTGGTAGGCGGCGAGGATCCGGTAGGGATCGGCGCCGAAATCACGCTCGTAGAAGCGCTTCCACAGATCCTCGGCGATCCGCAGGACCTCGGCGCGGAGCGTTGCCGGCGTCGCGGTCGGATTCGCGTAGAGCCAGCGCCACCGCTTCGCAAGCGACTGGTAGAGGAACGCGAACGCCTCGGTGCACGCGGTGTTCGGGACGCCGCGCAGCGCCGGCCGCGAGACGAAGTAGGTCGAGCACAGCTGCTCGAGGTTGTGTCCGAGCTCGTGCATCGCGGTGTCGAAGCCGTCCCAGCCGAGTTCCTTCTCGAGGCTCGAGGTGCGCAGCCATGCTCCGTAGCCCTCGAGGTACGGCCGCATCGCGTGCCCCGCGCCCTTGCAGACCTCGGCGCGCACGTGCGACCCGAGGAAGTCGGCGTCCTTCGCGTCGAAGCCGAGTTCACGGAGCACGGTCGGGAGCTTGCGCTCGAAGTCCTTGATGTCGGCGAAGCGGGCCTTCACGGCCGCGTTCATCTCGGTCGCGGGCTTCGCCTCGACCACGTCCTCGAAGTAGATGTCGAACGGCTCGAGCGCGCGACCGAGCTTCCTCGACATGAACGCCGCGAGATCGCGACGCACCGGGGCATCGAGAAGATCGGTCATCAGCTTCTCGACCTCGGTCTCGGGCATCTCGCGCTCGAGCGCGAACTTGCGTGCGATCGCGGTCGGCTCGTCCGGGTAGAGCGGGTCGAACTCGCGCGCCATGCGGAAATTCGCGATCCAGTGCTCGTAGCGCTCGAGTCCGAGGAGCTCGCCGGGATCACTGCCGGAAACCGTGTTTTTCTCGGGGTTCCAGTCGCGCTTCTCCTCGCCCGACATCACGCGCCTCGGGATCGAGCCATCGATGTGACGCGCCATGACCCACGACAGCGCCCGCTGCTTGAGCACGCCGTCCGGATCGCCGTAGCCGGCCTTGATCTCCTCCCGGACGAGCCAGTGGGCGATCAGCTTGCGGTCGGCCTCGAACCAGCGCTTGCCGTTCGCATCGACGACTCCGCCGACGGGCACGTGGAAGTGACTGACGAACTTGCCGCTCTCGAACGCGACCTTTCGCGCGCGGTCGGCGAGTTCCACCGGTATGCGCGGACCGAAGTTGTGCGCGACGCGTGCCGAAGCCCAGTCGGCGTCGGTCCAGGCCGGACCCTGGTTGAGCATCGTCGCAAGCGTCGGTCGCTCGAAGTTGAGAAGCGCGAGGTGCGCGATCTTCTGCTTGTAGAGCTGCTCGGAGAGGTCGGGCGCCGGGTCGAATTGCGCGAGGATGTCGTCGACGCCGGGGAACTCGTCGCCGCGCAGGTCGTGGTGTCGGCGCAGGGTGCGGCGCATCTCGTAGAGGTGTCCGTCGATCTGCTCGAGCGCCTTCTCGAGCCGCGCGAGCAGGCGCGTCCGCTCGGCGGTGTCGGAGACGAAGTGCCTGGTCGCGAACGCCTCGAACGCCGCCGCGTCGCCGTCCTTCTCGCTCCACCGCGCGGCGATCCGGCCGACACCGGCCTCGATCGCGCGACGCTGCGATTCTCCGTGCGCGGCCACGAGCACTGCGATGGCGCGGCTGGGGGCGTCCGCCAGCGTGAAGGTCTTCGTGCTCGAGGGGGCGGTTTCAGCGGTCGCGGGAGTCATGCCACTAGCGTACCGAGGCGAGGTTCGCGCGCGCCCGGTCGCGGCCCAAATGCGGCCTGTCCGCGCAGTGGAGGCTTGTCGCCGCGCGGAGTTCCCGGGAGGATGCGGCGATGCGACCATCCCTCCGACTTCGACTGCTCGCTCCGGCGACCGCAATGCTGACGCTCTTCGCGTGCGCCTCGCAGCGGGTGGAAGAGGGGTTCGCGCGCGTCGAGCAGGGGATGTCGAAGGACGACGTCGTGGCGCTGCTCGGCCCGCCGAGCTCGACCTGGCCGCTCTCGCACAAACTCGATGGAATGGCGGGCACGCGCCTCCAGTGGGGCGACGGGATCTCGAGCCTCGCGTCGAGCGTGGCGTTCCGCGGCGATCCCGACCGCGCCTATTCGGTCGTGTTCGAC
This sequence comes from Planctomycetaceae bacterium, assembly GCA_021297795.1. Classification (GTDB taxonomy): domain Bacteria; phylum Planctomycetota; class Phycisphaerae; order Phycisphaerales; family SM1A02; genus QWPT01. The sequence continues at coordinate 63,538 of JAJTGL010000003.1, read as the reverse complement.
GAGAAGGGGCTTGTCGTGTCGAAGGCGGTGCCTCGCTGGGTCGAGGAGGAGGCCGCCGAGGAGGATGTCCTTCGCGAGCGGCGCATCGAGCGCAACGCACAGGGGCAACCTTGACCGAGGTGCAGGATCACTTCCCACCCACTCCCCGTACGCTCGTCCACGAGGCGCTCGACGGGGGCGATCCGCAGGCGGTCGCCGCACACCTGATCCGGCTCTACGAACGACCGCTCCGCATCTACTTCGGCGCGACGAGCTTCCGGAATCTCGGCGATCCCGAGGACATCGTGGCGGGGTTCCTCGCGGACCGTCTCTCTCGATCGGACTGGCTGCAGGGGTGGCGCGATGCATGCCGATCCCGCGAGATTCCGTTGCGCCGCTGGCTTCTGAACGCGCTCAACTTCTATCTGAAGGAGGAGGCTCGGAGGGCTGCGCGCGATCGCAGGCTTCCGGAGCCCACCACCGGCGCCACTTCCTCCGAGGAGGGTGGTGCGGAACGAACGTTCGAACGCGAGGCCGCCCGTGCGGTGGTCGCCGAGGCACTCGCGCGCACCGAGGCGGCCTGCCGCGAGGTCGGGCAGAGCCGCCACTACGAGGTCTTTGTGCGCCACACGATCGACAGGCAACCCTACGAGACGATCGGCCCTGCGCTCGGGCTTTCGCTTTCGCAGTGCGGGGGGCAGGTGCGTACGGTGACGGCCAAGTTCCGCCGTGCGGTCGCGGAGGTGCTCGCCGAGGAGGGGATCGAGGACGGCGAACTCGATCGCGAGATCGTCCGCCTGATGGAGGCGTTGAGGCCGTGAGCGGGGACTCGGGCATGGACGCCGGTGGAGAGTCGGGAGCCGCCGCGACTCCCATCGATGCCGCGTTGCGCCTGCTGGAGATGGCGCGTGCGGAGCCGCCTGGCGTCGGTGAGCGGATCGGCCCCTTCGAACTTCTCGAGGAGATCGGTCGCGGTACGCACAGTGCTGTGTATCGCGCGCGGCAGCAGGCTCCGGTCGCGCGCGAGGTCGCAGTGAAGATCCTCTTCGATGGCGACGCGCGTGGAGGCATCGCGGGGCGCTTTAGGCGCGAGCGGGCACTCCTCGCGCGGCTCCAGCATCCGGGGGTCGTGCCGCTTCTTGAGTGCGGTGAAACGGAACCGACCGCGGCGCGAGGGCCGCGGCCATGGTTCGCCATGCCCTTCGTCGCCGGTGAACCGATCGATCGCTGGTGTGCGCGGCACCGCGCCGATGTCGGCGTGCGCCTCCTCCTGATCGAGCGTGCTGCGGAGGCGGTCGGCGCCGCGCATGCGCTCGGCATCGTGCATCGCGATCTCAAGCCGGGGAACATCCTCGTCTCGGGGCCGATCGATCGGCCCGAGGTGCACGTCATCGACTTCGGGATCGCCAAGTTGCGAGGCGACGACGGAGCTGGCCCGACGACGGCCCCGGACGCGACCGCGACGCGCGTGGGCGCGGTGGTGGGGACGCCCGAGTTCATGAGCCCCGAGCAGGGCGACCTCGACGCCGCGCGCGTCGGTCCCTCGAGCGACGTCTACGCGCTTGGCCTGGTCGCATGTCTGCTGCTTGCGGGCCGGGTGCCGGGTGCGGCCGGCGCGGAAGCGGCGGAGCATGCTCCGGCCGAGCAGCCGCCGATGGGCGTCCGGCTTCGCGCCGCCGCCACGCGCGCCGTACCTGTTCCCTCGAGACTCGCGGGTGATCGTCGCCTCCGCGGCGAGACCGACTGGATCGTCGCGAAGGCCTGCGCGACCGATCCTCGCGAGCGATACGCCACGGCGGACGCGCTTGCCGAGGATCTCGCGCGCAAGCGACTCGGCCAGCCGATCGCCGCGGCACCACGCGATTCCGGATACACCGTCGCGTTCGTCCTGCGGAGGCATCGCGTCGCGATCGCGCTTGGAGCGATCGCCGTCGCCTCGGTGGTCGCGCTTCTCTCCGTGCTTGCGATCCACGAGCGCACGCGGGCGGAGGAGGAGGCGGGCCGACGCGCGCGGCTCACCGAACTCCTCGAGGAGACCCGCAAGAGCCTCGTCCCGTTGACCGGACGCGCGCGCGGCGACATCGTGGCCGACCGATCGCAGGCGGTCGCGATCGCGTCCTCCATGCATGCGGTGAACGTCGAACTGCTCGGCGCCGACGCGGTTGAATCGCAGCGGAGCGCGCTCACGCTCGCCCGCGCGCTCGATCGGGCCTCGCGTCACGCGGAGAGCGAGGCGATCTTCCGAGGCCTGCTGGCGCAGGCCGAGCGCGCGCCTGATCGCCAGGGCGATGCGGCGCTGATCAACACCCAGCTCGTCGGCGCGCTGCGACGGCAGGGCTCCTCACGTGCGTCGGAAGGGCTTGCGCTCGCCGACGCGGCGCTCGCGCGTCACGAGGCGCTTGGAGACACCATGCCGAGCGCCATCGAGATCCGCATCGAGCGTGGGATGTTGCTCGACTTCCTGAAACGGCATGAGGAAGCCCGAGCCTCGCTCGAGCAGGGCCTTGCATTGGCGCTCTCGAGGAACGGTCCGTCGCACTTCCTCACTCGGCAGGTGCGGGGCTTCCTCGCCGACCACGATCGTGTGCAGGGGCGCGCCGACGACGCACGCGCTGCCTATCTCGAGTCGCTCCAAGGATGGCCCATACCGACGCCGCCGTTCGCGCGGCAACTCGAGTTCGAGGAACTGCTCGCCCTCGGATGGCGCGGCGAGGTCCTTGCGATCGACTGCCTCCGCGGAACAGCATCCGAGGCCGACCGCGCAGAACTGGCGGCGCTCGCCAATGGACTCGAGCAGCAGATTCCCGGCGATCCCCGGCCTGCGCGGTGGCGGGAGGCGTCCGGGGCGCCGTCGGAGCCGTCAGGGCAAGCTGAGATTCGCTAAACAGCCCGCGGAGGCGGCAGACCACGGTTGGTCTCGGGGATTTTTTCTGAGGGAAGGATTCCGAGCGCTTGCAGACACGGCGGGCGCCTCACTGACGTCATGATCATCAACGGCGCGGGCGTTGCGGCATGAGCAGCTGCATCCTTGCAAGCTTCTTTCGCGTAGGCACTTCCACCGGAGACATCGACGTTGGCCCCGTGGCTCGACTGTCCCCGACGCCTGGCGCAATCGTGAGCGTCCTCGCGGAGGCCCAAGGACTCGGCGGTTGGATCGGACAGGAGTTGCTCGCCCTGCTCATGTTGGTCGTCTTTGCGGTCGTGCTCACTCTCCTCGGAGGGGCGATCTGGCTCACCTTCAAAGGAGCGAGGGATGAAGTGGTCATTTTTGAGGACTGGGGGGACTTTTTCCTCTCCTTCGGCAGTGTGGTCGTGATCTTCATCGGAGGCGGCCTGATCGGCGGAGCCGTCGAGCACGGCCTCTCGCTCGTCATGCTGATCGCCGGTCTCTGCGTCGGGGGCTTCGGCCTGCTGCTCGGTTGGTCGAGCTTCGAGCGGGCATTCGAGCACAACGGCCGAGGCGGATTCGGCGTGGCTGTGGGCGTCTTCAAGATCGTCGCCGGTCTCCTCATTGTGCTGGTACTGATTGAGAACTGGAAGAAGCTGACGGCGAAGGAGTCGACCACCGGTGACCGCATCCAAGCGGGTGTGACGATCGCGACAACCGGCTGGCTCGCATACGCGCTGGTGAACGGGGAGCGTGTGCTTGCGAAGCGTGCTCCACAGGGAGCGACGACGCTCGGGGCCGTTGCTTCGGGCGAACCGACTGCAACGGTCTCAGGGGACCCACTGAACGATGGCAGCGACTCTCCGATCCCGCTCGCGGACTCCGCCTCCCGCGGCGACGCGCGCGTTTCAGCGAGTCCCGCTCCTTTCGACGCGAGCGCGCCGTCGGCTGCGGACCGGAAGCCCATGACCAAGATCGGAGTGCACAAGGTCCACGAGTCCGCACGTCGTGTGGTCATACGCACGGATGGCGATGCCACGGAGAAGCCGCTTGTCCCCAGCGTGCGTGTGGCCCCGTCAAACACTCACGATGATCCGAGTGCCTCCATGCCCTCGAGCGAAAGCACGACGCCAAGTCCGAGCTTGATGGCCGAGGTTCCGGCGGTGGAGAATCCAAAGCAGGGAGTTGACCGAGAGGCTGCCGGTGCGGGCCACTCGCGTTCGGAGACATCCACGCAGCAGAGCCCACCGTCTCGGATGCTGCCCCCGCGCATCGTCGATCGCGTCGTTCGCACCCTTCACATCGAACTCGAGGATGGATCACGCTTCGGGCCCTTCACGATCGCGGAGTTGCGTGAACTCGCGGCGGATGGGCGGTTGGACGGAAATGACCGCCTGATTTCTCCGGACGGAAGCGTACGACTTGCCCGCGAGGTTTCCGGGCTGTTTGAGGCGTGACCGTCGAACTACATGATCAAGTGATCCACGGAGTTGAATGCAATGCTGGCTCTCTTCGGAACATCGATCTGGATCCCTGCCGTGCTTTCCGGTGTCGTGGGCTCGGCCAGTCCCGCTGTTTGGATGCAAGGCCCGGACTTCTCCATGCGGTCGGATGGCTTCTGGGCCTCGACGACTCAGGATTCGGGGGCCGAGTATGCAGAGCCAGGGGCGGCGGCGGCGAAACGTCGTGAGATCTCGGCGCTGGAGTCACGGATTGCAGAGCGCCAAGCGGCCTGGGATGCCAAGTACGCCGAGTATCAGAAGATGCTCGCCAACTCGGGAGGACGACTGAATCGCGCGGGGCAGGCGAAGGTGGCCCGGCTCGACGCGGAGGCCCGCGAGATCAAGGCCGAGATTGACGCTGCCAAAGAGCAACTCGTGGTTCTCGAGGAGGAACTCGAGGACATGCTCGATGCAGCGCGGAAGGAAGCCGAGCGGTCACGCACGGTCCCCAAAGAGACGGAACAGCGCGAACGGCAGGGAGAATCACGAAGTGGCGAAACCTCGGCACAGGACGAGCGCGCCGACACGCCAGGAGGAAGTTCGCCGGCGCGTGGACGCCTCGGCGGGGGCCAAGGCGTACTTCCGAGGCCCGGCTCCATGGAACAGCGGACTCCTCCATCCAACTCGAGCCAGGAGCTTGCCTTTCGTCCACTGCTCGATGATCTGGTCTGGATCTTCGATCCATTCGATCCCGTCGGGGGCAAGGGTGCGCTGGCCGCCGAGATACTGAGGCGTTCCGTCGAGAGTAAGTTCGGCAAGTCCGTCGTGGACGAGGCCTACTCCGTCGAGCCTGTCTTCTATGCGGAAGGTGGTCGGCGGGCCATTGAGGGTAAATCGGTCGACTACATGCGTGGCGGGGCGCGGGACGACGCGAGTCATGAGGTGGATCTATTCGCGGAGAGACCGAAGGATGATCAAGTCTTACTCGAGCGCATGCACATCGACATCAAGTACGCGGATGGTCATGGCGCCGGTAGGCGAACGATCAGTTCCGCGCATCGGGAGGGCGATGGGCTTGTGGTGCGCCTTGAGAATCGTGGCGACTCCCACGTCCTCATCCAGTACAAGAAGGACGGCGCCGAATGTGGTCGCATCGAGATCGACTTCGAGCGCGCTGGCGACGCCCGAAGGTTGGTTGAGATGCGCGCGAGCGGGGACGGAATCCACCAGTACCGTATCGGACAGCATCCTTTCGGTGGCAGTCCTTACGCTGATGGAAAGACTGCTATCTACCGATGGTCTTACGACGCGACTGGTCGCGTGGCGCGCCTGAGGATGAAGACTATCGACCGATCGCCAGAGATGCAGTACCTGCGCGATATGGTCGAGGCGAGTGGCTCGGATCGGCGTGAGCGGATCGAGCGCTCGATCCAACTCGCCGAACAGTCGTACGCGGAGTGGACTTACACATATGACGACAGAGGGCGACTTCTCGAAGTGACCAAACGCGCCGTTTCGCGAGCCTTGGGAAAGGTGGAGCAGCTTCAACTCATGAGCAAGGGCACGCCGGATGATGAGCTTGCGCTGCGCGTCATCGAGCAGAAAATCGCGAATGATCCGGAGTTTGAGTACCGGACCGCTCCCGGAGACGGCGTCGTCATAGAGCCATTCGACGAGGGAGTGCAGTCGGTGCTCACGGAGCGTCGGCGATGCACCGAATGGGATGAACGCGGCCGCTGGAAGAAGATGTCGGTGTTCGCGGTCGACGAGGCGGGCGAGACGGAGAACCGAAGAATCGAGCGCGTAGTGCTCGAGCAGGACGGACGCGCCGACCGAGCCGGGCGCGAATGGCAGCTCTTCGGCCTGTCGCCCGCCGAAGGCGAGGACAAGCATCGACGACTCGCAAGCGCCTTCGCAAGCAACGGAGCGGCTGCCGATCCGTCGGAGAGTTCAGTGTCACCAGCGCCTTTCGGCGAGGAGCGGTCCGACGGGACGGACTCCGGTGGAATAAACCTCATCCTGCTCATCGTCGCAGTCTTGCTGCTTGTCGCAACGATTGCGCTCGTCGTCATTCTCATGACACGGCCGCGCGCCGGATGATCGCCGAACCGCCTTACCCGCCCGGCTTCACCGCGTCGACCACCGCCTTCGCCCAAGTCTCGTAGGCGGCGGGGGAGAGGTGCAGCGCGTCGGGCATGATCTCCTTCGAGATCGTGCCGTCCGGCGAAACGAAGGCGTCGCCGATCGCGTGGATCGCAAGCGGCGTGCGTGCGCTCTTGCGCCCCTTCGTGGCGATCGCCGCGTTCGCCGTCGGTACCCACGCGCGCAGCGCCTGGTTGATCTGCAGGATGTCGCCGCGCATCGCGTTGAACTTCTCGCCGCGCGGGAAGATCTCGATGATGTGGACGGTCGCGTCCGGGCACTGCTCGACGAGCAGCTCCGCAACCGCCTGCACGCCGGCGAGCGTGTCGCGCGCGTTGCTCGTGCCGTGTCCGAGGTTGTTGGTGCCGATCAGCAGGAACACATGCTCCGGCGCGAGTCGGGTCAGCGGTGCCTGCGCGAGGCGATACAGCACGTTCTCCGTACGGTCGCCAGAGTTTCCGAGATTGAGCGCGCCAAGCGGCGCGAGGTGCTTCTCCCATGCGGCCTTGCCCGGGTCTTCCCACGACTGCGTGATCGAGTCGCCGACGAAGACGACCTTCGCCGGAGCGCTCTCCTTCGCGCGGCGGATGCACTCCTTCTCCCGTGCGATCGCCCACTCGTCGGTGCGGGCCGCGGGCTCGAGGGACGAGGGCGGCTTGGGCGCTGCGCCGCCGCGCAGACCTTCCGCCGCGAACCCGAAGGCGAAGAGGAGCGCGGTGGCGGTCAGTCCGAGGAAAGCGAGGTGCGTCGTCTGCATGGCGGCATCCTACGAGAGGAACGCGATGGAAAAAGACTCGCGCCCGCGTGCGGGCACGCGGGCGCGAGAGTCATGCAGGCAGGTTCGTCAGGTGGCTTACGGGCATGCACCCCACGAGCTGAGGATCTGCGCAAGGTCGGCCGAGTCGACCGATCCGTTGCCGTCGAGATCCGAGGCGCAGCCGCCGCAGGTTCCCCACGAGCTGAGGACCTGCGCGAGGTCGGCCGAGTCGACCGAGCCGCTGCCGTCGAGGTCCGCCGGGCACGGCGCCGCGTCGGGCTCACAGCTGACCGACAGGGTGCCGGTTCCGCCGCTGTTCACCTTGCTTCCGACACGGACGACGTACGTCTCACCCGCGGTGACGCTCGTGATGAGCGTGGTCGTGGTGGTCGGAGCGCACGTAAAGGTGTCGTCGTTGCACGCGAAGACCGGCGTTGCCGCGGTGGGGCAGGCCGAGCCCGCGTACATCACGATGCGGGTGTCGAAGTTCGCAGCGCCGCAGGTCGAGAGCGTAGCCGTTCCCGTGCAAGGCGCCGTCCAGCGGTACCAGAGGTCGTTGTAGCAGTTGACGCCACCGCCATCGAGGCAGCTCGCCGCGACCGACGGCGTGCTGTCGCCCGCGCTTACGGTGTTGAAGGCGACCGACGCGCTGGTGATGTCGATGGCACCCGCGCACTCGTCGTTCGCCGCCGGCGGGGCGTTCACGGTCACGGTCATCGAGTAGTCGTTGCGGGTGTCCGCGCCGAGGTAGACGCGCATCAGCATCGACGCGGTGCCCGCCGTGTTGGACACGGTGAACGACTCGTTGTTGGTGTTCGCGTTGCGGTCGGCAAGCAGCGTGCCGCCGCAGGCGCTGAAGACCTGGACATCGATGTCGCCGTTTGCGTGCGTGAACGTCATGTTGACCGTCGCCGACGCGCCCGGGCCCGCGGGGATGATGTACCAGTCCTCGTCGAGGCGCTTCACCACGCGAGCGGCATAGGCCGTGCCCGGAGTGATCGAGACGGCCGTCGCGCAGGTGTCGTTCTGCTCGAGGTTGTCATCGGCACCCGCCGCCAAGAGCGCTGCGAAGCCACCCGAGTTGACCGCAACGTCCCATCGGCCGTAGCCGTCGTCCGCCTGCGGGGTGTTGCAGAAGCTCGCGCCGCACGTGAGCACGCCGTAGAGCTTCTTGTCGGTGTCGCGGTAGATCGCGCTACCCGACGAGCCGCCTTCGGTCACGCCGATGGTGGTGACTCCGTACTGGGTCGCCGAGTTCCACGAGAGGCTCGACCAGTTGGTCGTCGGGCTGCCGCAGTTGAACGAGTTCGCGTTCTTGACGCCGAACGAGATGCGCTGATAGCTGCCGTCCGGGTGGTGCAGACAGGTCGAGAGGGTGCTGGTGCCGACCGAGCTGCCAAGCCAACCAACCCAGTAGGTTGTCGCGGGCACCGTCGGACGGATCATGAGCAGCGTGCAGTCGCTCGCAAGTTGCGTTGCCGAGAGGTCGCCGCCCGTGATGTTCGTGCCCGCGGCGGCGGTTGCCGACGAGGCACACGTGTTGCGGCGGTAGAAGAAGTTGAACTGGCAGGAGTTGGCGACACCCGTCGTCGAGATGCAGTGGTTCGCGGTGGCGACGTACGGAGTCTCGTCCGCCGCCGTGGTCGCGATCAACTGGCCCGAGCAGAGCGCTCCGCTGAAGATGAGTCGCACGGTGGCGTTCGATTCGTTCGCCCACGTCGGGAAGCAGATCGGGTCGAGGTGGCAGGTGCCGACAGCGACGCCGCCCTCGTCCTCGCCGAACTTCCAGATCTCGCGGTAGCCGTGGTAGTAGTCGACGCCGGCGAAGGGGAGACCCTTGACGCGATCGCCGGTCGGCACGAACCATTCGATCATGGCCTCGCCGGTCGGCATCGACATGCTCCATGCCTCGCCCGTACCGAACTCGCCGACGCCCTCGATCGGTCCGACCACCGAGCCTTCGTAGCCCGGCGACGAGAGACGCACTTCCTGACCCTCGGGCACGTTCAGGCCCGTCAGGTGGAGACGCGTCGTGGTCGCGTTGGGGCTCTTCAGCACCACGCGCCAGACATTGCCGCCATCGACCGGGATCCACTCGCCGTCGGCGATATCGAGCGCGACGGAGACCGGGACGGCGAAGCGCAGCGGCTTCGGTCCGTTGCCGTTGCCGAGGACTTCGTCTTCCGCGAGGAAGAACTCGTTGTCCTGCGGTGGCAGTTCGTACATCGCCGCGGGAATCGCGTCGAAGCCGTAGATGGCGGAGAGCGGCTGCAGCGCCTCCTGCTCGGCCCACGGAGTTCCACGCAGGCCGTGACCGTTGGCCTCGAGTGCCGCGGGGACGTTGGCCATCTTGGAGAACGCGGTCGGCTTGGTGCCGTCCGCGTAGGCGATCGACGTGGTGAGCAGCAGGAAGGTCGTGGCGACCGTCAGATGACGCATTCGAAATCTCCTGAGGGATGGTCGGAACGGAGCCGTAGGAACGGCGATGGCGTGACTGGACTTGCCGTAGGACGCGGTTTCGGGACGAAATCGACTCCCGCGGCGCTGAACTCCTCTGGTCTGGTCACGAAACCTGGTTTCGAGACCATAGACGAGACTACCCCCATTCGCCGAAGGCGCAAGGTGGTTCCGAAAAACACGCAACCCCGACCGAGGTCGGGGTTGCGGTGAGTGTCGGATGAGGCGGTTTCGAGGACCTGCGGATGGCGTCGTCAGACGCCTGCCGCCATCTTCTCGGCCTTCTTGCGGGCATCGGCAAGGTTGCCGACATACATGAAGGCGCTCTCGGGGAGGTCGTCGCCCTCGCCGTTGGCAAGTCGCTCGAAGCTGTCGATCGTGTCCTCGAGCGGGCAGGTCACGCCCGGGAGGCCGGTGAAGACCTCGCCGACGTAGAACGGCTGCGAGAGGAAGCGCTCGATCTTGCGGGCGCGGGACACGGTGAGCTTGTCCTCTTCGCTGAGTTCGTCGACGCCGAGGATGGCGATGATGTCCTGGAGATCCTTGTAGCGCTGCAGGATGCCCTGCACGCGGCGGGCGCACTTGTAGTGGCGCTCGCCGAGCACCTGCGGGTCGAGGATGCGCGAGGTCGAGCCGAGCGGATCGACGGCGGGATAGATGCCCTTCTCAGCGATCTTGCGCTCGAGCACGATGAACGCGTCGAGGTGGCTGAAGGTGGTCGCCGGCGCGGGGTCGGTGAGGTCGTCTGCGGGAACGTAGATGGCCTGCACCGAGGTGATGGCGCCCTGACGGGTCGAGGTGATGCGCTCCTGGAGCGCACCCATCTCGGTCGCGAGGTTCGGCTGGTAGCCGACGGCGCTCGGCATGCGGCCGAGGAGCGCCGACACTTCCGAACCGGCCTGCGTGAAGCGGAACACGTTGTCGACGAAGAGCAGCGTTTCCTTGCCCGACGCGTCGCGGAACTCTTCCGCCATCGTCAGCGCCGAGAGGGCGACGCGCAGGCGCGCGCCTGGCGGCTCGTTCATCTGTCCGAAGACCATCGCCACCTTGTCGAGCACGTGCATCTTCTTGCCGCTCGCGTCGGTGTACTCGGCCTCCTGCATTTCGAGCCAGAGGTCGTTGCCCTCGCGGGTGCGCTCGCCGACGCCGGCGAACACCGAGTAGCCACCGAAGTTACGCGCGACGCGCGCGATCATCTCCTGGATGACGACGGTCTTTCCGACGCCTGCGCCACCGAAGAGACCGATCTTTCCACCGCGCACGAACGGGCAGAGGAGATCGATGACCTTGATGCCGGTCTGGAGGATCTCGGTCTTCGGATTGAGCTCGACGAACTCGGGCGGCTCGCGGTGGATCGGAGCGGTCTTGTTCGACGCGACGGCGCCGCGCTCGTCGACGGGCTGGCCGAGCAGGTTGAACACGCGGCCGAGGACACCCTCGCCGACGGGGACGCGCACGGGTGCGCCCGTGTCGGTGCAGGGATCGCCGCGCTTCACGCCGTCGGTCGACGCGAGCGCGACGCAGCGGACCTGTCCGCCGCCGAGGTGCTTGGCGACCTCACCGACGAGGAGGGACTTCTGGCCCTTCGACTCGAAGTTGATGTGGACGGCGTTGTAGATCGCGGGCAGGTCCGACTCGGGGAACTGCGCATCGAAGGTCGATCCGATGACCTGAATGACGGTGCCGGTGCTGGCCATGGGGGCTCCAAATGTGCCCGGGCTTCACGACCGGGCGCTGCGTGGGGATCTGAATCGGTCCACCGCTCGATCCATCCTCCCGTTCGGGAGTTCGTGACGGATTTCACGGAGGGTCGAGAAGATAGCGATTCCGGTCGGAGCCTGCAAAGGCTTGGAGCGTCCGAAGCGCGGCTTTCCGGACCTACCTCGGCGAAGGGTTGGGGAGCAGACCTCTCCGGTCCCGGGACTGGAAGTCCGGCGGCAGGCTTGGAAGTCGAGCGGGGGGGCTGCGATCGCCGTGAGCCCGGGGTCAGCCGCGCGCGTCGAGGGTTCGGCCGACCGTGACGCTGGTCGCGACCTCGATTCGATCCGCCGCGCGGCCGTACATCGCGTACGCACCATGGGCCGCGGCGGGTGACACCTGTGGGCGGGCCTGCGGCTGCGGTTGCTCGAAGCCTTCGCCTCGGGAGACCGGTGAATCGACCTGTCCGGCCACCATCGCGGCCAGCGACGGGGAAAGCGCGTCCTGATGCCTGCCGATGCGCATCGGCTGCGCTTCGGTCGCCCTCGCGTGCGGGGGCACGATCGAGCCGTCGGCGGCGCGGGTGGCTACACCCTTCGGCGCGGCGGTGGTGGATGCCTTGGTGGGGCCGCTTGACCTCGAGTCGGAACCGGGCTGCGATCCCAGTTGACCGGTCTGCGCACGGAGCGCCGGGCGGCCGCCGTAGGCTGCGGCCGCTTGGGCGGCGCGGAAGTTGATGGGTGAGGGCGAGTCCATTCGCGAGGGAGAAGATACCAGTCGAGGCCCGCTTGTTCGCCCGTTCGACGTGAGAATCAGCCAACTCGGCGCGTGGTGCGCAGAACTTGCCCGCGGCATGGGGAGATCGCCCGGTCCGCTCGGGCTCGATCCGCGCGGATATCGGGACTCACTCTCGGTCGCTCAACTCGTCCACCGACTCGCCGAGATTGCGCACGGAGACATCTTCCTGAAGACGCGTCCACTCCTCCTGGCTCGCCGCGGCATCCTCGAGCCGTTCGGTCACGTCGAGCGCAAGTGCCACCGTCGCGCGGTCCTCCGGCGGGAGCTTGGGCATCACATCCTCGAGCCGATCGACCAGCTCGTCGTACCTCGCGGTCTCGACGAGTTCCTTGCGGCGGCCGAGATCCTCGAAGGCGGTGCGTCGTGCGGTCTCGAGAACGATGCTGGTCGCGTAGAGCGCCTGGCGATCGTCGGGACTGAGCGATGCAAGGAGCGAGGCGCGCTGCGTCGGCGCCGCGGTTGCGATGCGGCGATCGACGCCGGATGCGCCGGCGCGCGCGAACTCGCCCGGGCCGAGCGGCGAGATCGAGGATGGAACCGCTCCGCCGTGCACAAGCAGCACCGCGCCCGCGACGGCGGTCAGCGCCGCCGCGATGAGGGCGGCGCGCGGAATCCATCGGCGACGGTGCTCTGCGCCGATCGAGTCGAGGATGCGCGCGCGCAGCGACGGCACATCGACCGGATCGCTCGCAAGCGCCGCATCGGCGTCGGCAAGGTCCGCGGCGAGTCCCGATCGAAGCGTGCGGTCGAGGCTCTCGGCGCGCTCGACGAGGTCGCGGCAGCGGCCGCAGCCGAGGAGGTGCGCGTCGACATCGAATCGTTCCGAACGCGCCAGCTCGTCATCGAGGTAGGCGGAGAGCGACGCTCGCATGTTCGCGCATCCGAACGGGGAGCGCGGTGCGTTGTCGGCTTCGTCTCGGTGGATCTGCATGGTTCGTACCTCTTGTGCTTCCCTGCGTTCACTCGCGCGTTCACCCACGCGTTCGCTCCCAGGCCACTTCACTCGCGTCGTGTCGCGAGAACAACCGCTCGGACCATCCATCAGCGCGTGGCGTCGCGCGACCTCCGCATGTCGAAATCGCTCGGACGCGTGGTGCGTTGGCCCTTCCTTCCGCGTCCTTCCGGCGACTGGCCGGCATCTCCGGCACCTGCATCGGCGCCTTCCTCGTCTCCGAGTTCATCGAGCAGCGCGAGTCGCGCGCGGTTGAGCCGCGACATCACCGTGCCGATCGGCACGCCGAGATGGTTCGCGATCGCCTCGTAGGAGAGCCCCTCATTGACGCGCAGCATGATCATCGCGCGCTTGTCGGGGTCGAGTCGCTCGAGCGCCTCGGCGATGCGCGAGAGATCCTCGCGGCGTTCGACGCCCTCCTCCGGAAGCCCCGCGCGCACGTCGCGCGCGCTGCCGGAGTCGTCGATGATCGTCCAGGTGCGCCGCTTCCGACGGATGAGGCTCACCGAGAGATTGTGCACCGTGCTGCGCATCCAGCTCGAGATCGCGGGCTCGCCGCCGTCCGGCGGAGTCTTCCAGAGGCGAACGAACGCCTCCTGCACCACGTCCTCCGCACGCTGCCGATCGCGGCAGATGCCGAAACTGAGCCGCACCAAACCCGGCGTGAGCCTCTCGATCCAGTGGGTCAGCGCCCGTTCGGTGATCGGACGGCCGGGCCCGACGATGCGGGCCACGGGCAGCTCGGTCTGCGGGGTCGAGGGGTCCTTCGGAAGCTCCGTCATTGGAACTCGCTCCTGCCGCCTCCGGCGGCGACGCGAATGACGCGTCGCTGACGTTGGTGATTCCCCATCTTGCCGAACGCGCCATGGAGTCTGTCGCGGCGGAAATCAAGCATCTTCTGCACCGAAACTCTTGGCTTCCGGCGTGATCACGCGCGATCTTGCATCGAACTTAGGCTCGATGTTGAGAATCTGATCCGATTCGATCGTTCCTGGGAACGGCTTTTCACTTGGTCCGAGGAGGGGGAGCGCGGCGGGGAGCTCGTTGCTCCACCAGAGGTTCGGGCCGAGGAGGAGGCCCCGCGACTCTGCGTCGGGGTCGACGCCACCAAACTGTCGGAGTGCGCCCGGCGACCACGTCACGAGGCATTCACTGAGGCGGAGGCCCACCGGGGGACGCTTGCCCGGCGGCGCGGAGATTCGGTACACCTCCTCGTGTGCATCGCGGTGCGTGACGTTGCGGATCGTGGAGTCGGCTGCGCTGCCGACGGAGAAGAGGCGGTGCGCTCCCGAGATGCGCACGTTCGCGACCACGAGGAATCGCACCAGGGGTTCGATCGGCTTCACGGCGGTGCCCGCGGTCTTCGCGGGTGGATCGGATGGTGCATCGCTCGGGGCTAGGGGCTCGGCCTCGCGCTGCGCGGTGGGGGAAGGCGCGTGAAACGTGCTCTCGGAACGCCCGATGTCGAGGACGGTGCCGATCGGGCCGGCGATCTGCGAGCGTTCGATCAACGTGCTCCAGACTCGCCCCGAGAGTCGGATGGCGCAGGCGGGGGAGAGATCCGTGCGCGAGGCGATCTGGACTTCGGAGATCGTCACGCCCTCGCAGTCGTCGATGAGGATCCCGCAACCGACGCAGTTCTCGAAGCGCGATCGTCGGATTCCGATGTCGCGCACGCCGCGCGCGACGAGCCCTGACTCCTCGGCAAGGCCCTTCGCGCCGACGACGAGGACGTCGGAGATCGCGAGATCGAGGGATGCGCCCGGCTTGGTCGATTCGATCAGGATGCCGGCGCGCCGGGCGTTCCGAACAGCGATCCGCTCGATGCGCACGTGGCGGCAGTCGACCAGTTTGATCGCCTCGCGATCGGCGGCGATCTCGGCAAGTTGATCGGGGGCCGAGGAACGGATGACGATCGGCGCGAACGGCGAACCCGACAGGCCGTTGAACGACGCCGGAAGATGCGTGCCCCGCGCCAGCACGACCTCGTCGCCGGGCTTGAGCTTCGGCGCGAGCGAGGCCCACTCCCGGCCGGCCTGGACGACGTATTGCTCCGCGAGGGCGGGCTTCGTCGCGGCGAACGCCGCGGCAAGCGCGATGGCGGCTCCTGTCCGGGCGAGCAGGCGGTGCAGATGCATGCCGTGATTGTGGCGGGTTCAGAGCGCCCGGTCGAGCGGGCTGGCGCAGAAGAGGCGAAGGATGGTGCATCCTTCCTCGAGATCGACCTGGCCGGGCTCGACGTGGGCCGGTCGGAGGACGGTGGTGCCGGCGGGGGCCTCGACCACGCCGGAGGTCGTCCTCCAGCGGGCGCGACCGGCGAGCGTCATCCACACTTCAGGAACGCCCGTCTCGGCGAGCGGAACGCTCGAGGTGAACAACGCATCCATCCACTCGACGCGGAAGAAGCTCGATGTGCAGAGGAGCCGCGTCGAGAGACCGGCGGCCTCGAGCGGCTCGACGTCGTCGAAGCGGACGACTGGTGCGCGCCCATCGGACTGCGCCGCGCCGAAGCGCATGCATGCGAACGCCTCCGCGAGATGGAGGGGTCGATTCGGATCATCCCGTCCCCAGTCCCATACACGAAAGGTCGTATCGCTCGGAGTCTGGACCTCGGCGACCAGGATTCCCTCGCCGAGCGCGTGACAGATGCCGCTCGGGAGATAGATGCAGTCACCGCGCGAGACCGGAATCGACTCGAGGTGTTCGAGCGCGCGGCCTTCCTCGACCGCCGCGCGGAACGCGTCCGGCGTCGTCGAGGCCGTCAGCCCGCGGTAGACGCGCGCGCCTCGCTTCGCGGCGAGCACGATCCAGGCTTCGGTCTTGAGGTGCGTGCCCGGGTGGTCGCGCACGTACGCCGCGTCCGGATGAACCTGCACCGAGAGGTTCTCCGCGGCATCGAGGAACTTCACGAGCAGCGGGAAGCCTCCGTCCGGCGACGGAGTCGCGACACCGAGCAACTCGTCGCGATGCGCGAGGCGCACATCGCGGAGCTGCTGACCGTCGAACCTGCCGCCGAGAACGCGCGATTGCCCCTCGGAGATCGACTCCGGGAGATCGGCGACCTCCCACGACTCGCCGACGCGAGCGTCGGAAAGCCCATGCTTGCCCAGCCGCGCCAGGTTCGAGCGATCGGACGGAGGGCCCCACGCGCGGGCCTTCGGGAGCGCATGGAAACGGAGTGGAGGCAGCATGAAGGAAGGGTCGCGCGCGACGTGATCGATGGCGGTTGGCTCGCGCGCTCAGATCGCCATGCCGGTGATCTTCGCCTCGAAGACGAGCTTGCCGCGCACGATGCCCTGCGTCTTCGAGATGAAGCGGCGGGGCGTTGCCTCGATCTCCTCGACGAGGATCACGAACTCATCGCCGGGAACGACCTGCCCTCGGAACGAGGCTTCGTCGCAGCGCAGGAAGCCGAGGAATCCAAGCGCCGGAAAGCGCGTGCGGAAGAGCCAGCTCGCGCATTGCGCGGTCGACTCGATCATCAGCACGCCCGGATAGAGCGGGCGCCCCTTGATGTGGTGCTCGCACCAGAACTCATCTGGCCGGACGTACTTCATGCCGATGCACTTCCGGAGATCCTCGCTCACCCAGACGATGCGGTCGCATTGCCGCATCGGCCCGGTCTGAGGCAGATACTCGTCGAGCCCGCGACTGTCGCAGATCGTCCTCGAGAGGTCGATCGCGGTGAGGTCGATCAGATGCTTGCTTGCCACGGCGTGGTGCGCGGAGTTACTCCGCGCCGTCCTCGGAGCCGCGCATCTCGAGCACCTTCGTGCGGATCTGCTGGGCGAGATCCTTGATCTCCTGCATCGACTTGCGGACACGGGTGCCGGCGGCCTTGTTGCCACCGACGGCCTTCTTCATGTCCTCCTCGACCTCGCGGACCTTGGCGCAGAGCTGTTCGTAGAGTTCCATCAGTGGTCTCCTGTAGCGGGTGGTGTCGGCCCCGACACCGTCCTGAGGGCCGGATTCAGCCTGTCAAGGTAGCGGCAAAGGGGCGCGAAGTGTCTTCACCACCCCCAGGACCGCCTTGAATTGCGGGTGGGCGGCATCCCCAAGGATCTCGTAGCAGGCTCCGAGGACACCCGATGGGACGGCGCCGGCGCGTTCCATGCGCCGGAATGCCGGGGCGATCTGGTCGGGTCGACCGGCGGAGATGGCGTCGGTGAGCAGGTACGGCTGTCGCCCGGACGCGAGCAGGTCGAGGACGGTCTGCTGCACGCAGACGTGGGCCTCGACCCCGCAGACGAGCACGTCGTCGCAGCGCTCGGCCGCGAGGAAGGCCTCGACCTCCGGGACAAGCGCGCTGAATCGGGTCTTTTCGACGGTGGCCGCGTGGCCGGCCGCGGCGGTGGCGATCACGCCTGCGCTGTGGCCGAGGCCCTTGACGTACTGCTCGGTCACGACCGCCGGCAGCCCGAGGGTGCGTGCGGCGTCGAGCGCGGCGGCGCAGTTGGCGACCACCCGGTCCGCATCGAAGATCGTCGGGAGAAGCCGCTCCTGCACGTCGATGACGAGGAGCGCGGTCCGTTCGAGCGAGAGTCGGGGGATTGGCATGGGTGGGTCCCGTGGTTCCGGTTGGATCGATTCCGGTCGCTGCGTCGCGTTGCGATTCAGACGCGGAGTTCCGCCTTCGCGCCGAGTGCCGCCGCATGGCGACGGCGCACGGGGTCGACCACGGTCGTGACGAAGCGGTCGACCTGCTCGGGTGCGCGGCCCACGAACTTCGCCGGGTCGAGGGCGCCGTCGAGGTCGACCTTCGCGAAGAAGGGATCGCGCTTGAGCCGCTCCATCAGGTCGTTCGGCTTGCCGAAGCGCTTCACCTCCTCGGCGGCGGCCATCGAGTGGACGCGGATCACCTCGTGCGCCTCCTGGCGGTCGGCGCCAGCGCGGGTCGCCGCGAGCATGATGTTCTCGCTCGCCATGAACGGAAGCTCGGCGGCGAGGTTGGCCGCGACGGTCGCTTCCCAGACCACGAGTCCCTCGGCGACGTTCGACAGGATGTCGAGCGTGCCATCGAGCGCGAGGAACGCCTCTGGCAGCACGAGCCGGCGATTCGACGAGTCGTCGAGCGTGCGCTCGAGCCACTGCGTCGCGTGGGTCTGGAGCGGATCGTTGACGAGGCCCATCACGAAGCGCGCGAGGCCGCAGGCGCGTTCGCAGCGCATGGGATTGCGCTTGTAGGCCATCGCGGAGGAGCCGATCTGGTCCTTCTCGAAGGGCTCCTCGATCTCCTTGCGGTTGGCGAGGAGACGGATGTCGGTGGCGCACTTGTGGACGGCGCTCGCCGCGACCGCGAGCGCGGCGACGACCTGCGCATCGACGAGGCGTGGATAGGTCTGGCCGCAGACGGCGAGCATGCGGTCGACGGGCCAGCCGAGCTTCTCCGCGAACTTCCGCTCGAGGAGATCGACCTTCGAGGCATCGCCGTCGAGGAGGCCGAGGTAGGACGCCTGCGTGCCCGTCGCGCCGCGCAGGCCGCGGAGGCGCAGCGACGACTGCGCGAACTCGACCTGCTCCAGGGCGATCGCGAAGTCCTGCGCCCAAAGCGTGGCACGCTTGCCGACGGTCGTCGGCTGCGCGGGCTGGAAGTGGGTGAAGCCAAGGGTCGGGAGCGCGCGCCACTTCGTCGCGAAGGTGCTCAGACGATCGACGACGCGCGCGATCTTCCCGGCGGTGATCGCGAGCGCGTCGCGGAGGACAAGGATGTCGGCGTTGCAGACCACGTCCTGGCTGGTCGCGCCGAAGTGGATGATCGCGCGTGCCTCGGGCGCCGCGTCTCCGAGCGTGTGGACATGCGCCATCACGTCGTGGCGCAGACGGCGCTCGTGCTCGGCGGCCGCGGCGAAGTCGATGTCGTCGAGATGCGCACGGATCGCGTCGACCTGCGTGCGCGCGACGGGGAGGCCGAGTTCGTGCTGGCTCTCGGCGAGCGCGAGCCAGATGCGCCGCCACGTCGAGAACTTGCGCTGCTCGCTCCAGAGTTCGCGCATCTCGCGGCTTGCGTTGCGGGTCTCGAGCGGGGAGCGGTATCCCGTGTGCTGGGTGTCGGTCATGGCTTCGTTCCCGTCGTCGGCTTCGCGTCCTTCGCGTCCTTCACGCCGCCACCGCCGCCCGGCGCCGGATCGGCCGGCTTCTTCTGCAGGACCTTGCTCTCGGTGCCCGCACGGATGCGTGCGATGTTGGCCCGGTGCTTCCACACGACGAAGAAGGCGATGAGCGCGCTGATCGCGAGGTAGGGCACCGCATCGCGCACGCCGCCAAGGCCGTTCGACGAGATCGCGGCGACGGCGACGGAGCAGGGGACGCTGACCGCCGCGACCATGGAGGCGAGGCTCACCATGCGGAAGATGAGGACGAGGACGCACCAGAGGAGAAGGGCGAGTCCCGCGGGGATCGTGAGGACCGGCCACATCGCGGCCAACGCGCCGAACCCGGTGGCGACACCCTTGCCGCCCTTGAAGCCGATCCACGGAGAGAGCGTGTGGCCCACGATGGCGGCGGTTGCGGTCGCGAGCCAGAGCCATGCGGTCTCGGGCGGGGTCGAGCCGGGCGCGGCGCCGAGCGCGCCGATCAGCCAGCCGAGGACGAGCACCGGGATCGCGCCCTTCAGCGCGTCGAGGAGGAAGCAGGCGATTCCCCACGTGCGGCCGAGCGTGCGGCCGAGATTCGTTGCGCCATAGCTCCTCGAGCCGACCTGGCCGAGATCGATCCCGCGTCGCCGGGCGAGGAGATGCGCGGTCGGGATGCTGCCGACGAGGTAGGCGCCCACCAGCGCGGCCGCCCACGCGAGCGGCGCGTCGGCGGCGACCTGAGCGGATTCGGCGAGAGGGGCGGACATGGGGTCGATGATACGGAAAGCGCATCCGCTCGGTCGTCCGGGAGTTCGGATGGCCGGAGTCACTCGCCGAGCCAGAGCGGCGTGCCGTACTTCCTGCGGTGCCAGAGCCCCGTGGCGCGGCGAACCTCGGTGGCGAGCGCGATCGCCACCGGACCCGGCGCGGCGACGAGGATCTCGATCCGATCGGCGTGGATCTCGGTGGTCGGGGTCGGCAGGCCTTGATGCTCGGCGGTCTCGGCGACGCTCGCGCGCACGAGATCCTGCAGCACCGCGCTCTCGAGCGAAGCCGGATAGGCGGCGCGCAGGATGATGCGGATGGGCTGCATGTTCGTTGCGTCGAGTCGTCCGCCGCCTCAGGCTCCGAGTCCGATGCGGCGCTCGTCGCGTCGGACTTCGCGTTGAACTTCGCGTTGAACTTCGCGTTGAACTTCGCGTTGAACTTCGCGTTGAACTTCGCGTTGAACTTCGCGCGTCAGCCTCGGTCGAACAGGAGGATCGTGATCGTGACCAGCTGGAGCAGCGCCGCGCCCGCCGACCAACGCACGAAGTTCTCGAAGTCCGCGAGGTTCAGGAATGCGATCGTCGCGACCATGATCGCGAGGAGCTGCACGCCCATCGCGGCGAGGCGGATCGCGCCGGTCTCGCTTCGACGGAGACGCAGCGCGCGGACTTCCTCGGTGAGGTCGGCGATGGCGCGGCGCAGGCGTTCACCGCCGCCATTGCCCTTGTTCGCGAAGGCGCCGGTGCTAGCGACGCCGCTCGCGTGTGGCACGGAGGCCGTCGCCGCGGCGGCGGCGTTCGCGCGACGCTTGCGCTTCGGTCGGGTCTGCACTGCCGCTGCGGCGACGGGGCGATCGCGGTGTCGGAGGATCGTCTCGACGGCCTCGCCGAGCGACGCGGCGGAGAAGTCGGGCGCGGCTTCCGCGATGCGAGTCTGGTCGCGGCTCACGAGGATCGTGCGGAGGCCGGCTGCTCGACCGGCGGCGATGTCGCGGGGGCTGTCGCCGACGAGCCACGAGTGCTCGATGTCGAGCTCCATGTCCTGCGCGGCCTGCTGGAGCATGCCGGGCTTCGGCTTGCGCCAGGGATGCTCGCGCGTGTAGCTCGGGACGGTGCCCTTGGGATGGAACGGACAGTAGTAGAAGCGCTCGATGGTTCGCTTGAGCCCGGTGGCGCCGTCGATCAGTTCACCGACCTTCGAGTGGACGGCGTCGACATCGGCCTCGGTGAATCGGCCACGGGCGACGCCGCCCTGGTTGGTGGCGACGACAAGTCGGAAGCCGGCGTCGCGGAGGCGGCGAAGCGCGGCAGGGACGCCGTCGATGATGCGCACGTGTGCGGGATTGCCGGCGTGCTCGTCGTCGGGAACGAGTGTGCCGTCTCGGTCGAGGAAGATCGCTGGTTCCATGCGTGCTCTCAGCGGTCGCCAGGATCCGCGTGCGGGTGCGACAGTGTACAGGGGGCGGGTGCGGGGGGCCGCGAGGCGGTGCCGGGTAGCTCGCGGGTACGAGGCGGTGCGAGCGGGTGCGCTCCCGGCACGGTGTCGAGCTCACCGAGACGGTTGAGACGACCTCGGATTGCGTCGAGTCGATTCGGGTGCCGGGTGGCTCGCGGGTACGAGCGGGTACAAGCGGGTCGCTGCGCGGCACCGATGGGAGCGCGGGCGTGCCGGCACCGGAGGCGACAGGGCTCGCGCCAGTACGAGGGCGGGCAGAGGCGGTCGTTGTCACGCCAGAGGCGGCGAGTTGACGTCGCTCAGACGAGCGCCGCCGGGATCGGCTTCGCCGCGATCGAGCCCGCCCCGTCGCCGAAGCTGGTGCCGATCGCGCGCGCCGCGGCGATCAGCGGATGGTCGATCGGCACGAGTCGCTGCTTCCCGACCGTCTCGAAGAGATCGATGTCGGAGAACAGGTTGTTCTCGCGCACGACCATGCGGTTCCGCTTGCCGCTCGCCAGGACGGCCATCGCATGGAAGCCGAAGTTGGTCGCGAGGATGCGGTCGGCGGCGATCGGTGCGCCGCCGCGCTGCGTGTGACCGAGCACCGTGGTGCGCGTCTCGATCCCGGTGAGATCGGAGAGTTCCGTCGCGACGAGGTTTCCGATGCCGCCGAATCGCACCGGATCCGGACTCGTCGGGTCGTAGCGGCCGATGACCTGCTGGCCGTTCTTCACGCGCGCACCTTCCGCGACCACCACGATCGCGAAGCCGGGGCCGCGCATGCGCTTCTCGATGTCGTTCGCGATCATCCGAAGATCGAAGGGGATCTCGGGCATGAGGATCACGTCGGATCCGCTGGCGACGCCCGCGGTGAGCGCGATCCAGCCGGCGTTGCGGCCCATGACCTCGCACACCATCACGCGGTGATGGCTGTCGGCGGTCGAATGGAGTCGGTCGAGCGCCTCGGTCGCGGTCGCGACGGCGGTGAGGAATCCGAAGGTGATCTCCGTTCCCACGAGATCGTTGTCGATCGTCTTCGGGACGCCGATGACGTTGATGCCCGCCTTCGCCATCGGCGCGGCGCACGCCATGGTGCCATCGCCGCCGATCACGATGAGCGTGTCGAGCCGCTCGCGCGCGAGCGTCGTCAGGCACTTCTCGGTGACGTCCTCCCAGATCGGTTCGCCGGTCGCCGTGCGGCCGGTGCAGTACCGCGCTGGATTGCACTTGTTGTTCGAGCCGAGGATCGTGCCGCCGCGGGTCAGGATCCCGGAGACGTCCTTGATGCCGAGCGGTCGGACGCGGTGCTCGATGAGCCCTTGGAAGCCGTCCTCGATGCCGACGACCTCGATGCCGTACTGCAGGATCGCGGTCTTCGCGACGGCGCGGATGACCGCGTTGAGACCGGGGCAGTCTCCGCCGCCGGTCAGGATGCCGAGTCTTCGGATCGTGGGTGACATGTGGTTCTCGTCGGTCCTTCGTGCACTCGTCTCGCGGCCGCGTGCGGAGGGTGCTCCGCGGCGTGCAGTCCGGAAGGGTAGCGGAAAACGCCCGCCGACCACGCCGGATCGGTAGGATTCACGCCCCATGACGGATCCAAAGACAGACCCTGCGCCCGAAGCCACCGCACCGGCCCAGACCGAATCCGAAATCGTCGCATCGAGGCGCGCCAAGTTGAAGCGTTTCCGCGAGGAACTCGGCTTCGAACCCTACGGCCAGCGCGTGGATGGACTTCTCGCGCTCGCGGAAGCGCGCGGACGGTTCAGCGAGGACGCGCACCTCGCCTTCGATGCCGCCTCGAAGGAGGCGAAGGCCTCGGGCGGGGTGCCTGCCGACACCCGCGCCGTCGTTCGCGTCGCGGGCCGCGTGGTGCAGCACCGCGACATGGGGAAGCTCGTCTTCCTCTTCCTGCGCGACGCGACGGGCGACCTTCAGGTGAGCATCTCGAAGTCGGCGGTCGCGGCGAACGAGTTCGAGCTCGCGAAGCACGCCGACTACGGCGACATCCTCGTCGCGGAGGGTCCGATCGGCCGCACGAACAAGGGCGAGGTGTGCGTGTGGGCGACGTCGGTGTCGCTCGGCGCGAAGTCGCTCGCGGCGCCGCCGGAGAAGTGGCACGGGCTCTCCGACCCGGAGCTGCGCTACCGCCGCCGCTACGTCGACATGTACGCGAACCCGGAGACCGCGAAGGTCTTCGCGATGCGCTCGCGCATCATCTCGCGGATCCGCCGGTTCATGGACGGCCGCGGATTCCTCGAAGTCGAGACTCCGGTGCTGCAGCCGATCGCCGGCGGCGCCGCCGCGCGCCCCTTCACCACGCACCACAACGCGCTTGGCATGCCGCTCTTCATGCGGATTGCGCCCGAGCTCTACCTCAAGCGCTGCCTCGTCGGCGGACTGAGCAAGGTCTACGAGATCAACCGCAACTTCCGCAACGAGGGCATCGACCGCTCGCACAACCCCGAGTTCACCGCGATGGAGGTCTACGAGGCCTTCGGCGACTACGGCACGATGATGGAACTCACCGAGAGCCTGATCCACGAGATCGCGGTCTCGATGATCGAGGAACGGCGGGCCGCGGGGCTGCGCGTCGAGGCGAACGGACCCGAGGGAGGTCCCGTGCTTCCGTGGGGCGACCTTGCGATCAACTACGCGAAGCCGTTCGTGCGCGTGAGGTTCGAGGAACTCTTCCGCCGCGGCGCCGGTTGCGAGATGCGCGACTTCAAGGCCGTGCGCGCGAAGGCGCGCGAGATCGGGCTCCACCACGAGGCGAAGCTCGACGACTGGCTCGTCGTCAACGAGGTCTTCGAGGAGTGCGCGGAGCCGCTGATCGATCCGTGCCGACCGACGTTCGTGACCGACTACCCCAGCGCGATCTCGCCGCTCACCCGGCCGAACCGCGACGATCCGGCGCTCTGCGGGCGCTGGGACATCTTCATCGGCGGCATGGAGGTCGGCCCGGCGTACACCGAGCTCAACGACCCCGACATCCAGCTCGCGAAGTTCACCGAGCAGCTCAAGGGCGCCGACGACGAGGAGTCGACGTTCCGTACGCTCGACGAGGACTTCGTCGAGGCGCTGCGCGTCGGCATGCCGCCCGCGGGCGGACTCGGCATCGGCATCGACCGGCTCGTCATGCTCATGACCGACAGCTCGTCGATCCGCGACGTGATCCTCTTCCCGCTGCTCAAGTCGATGGCGCCATCGGGATCTGAAGCGGACGGCGGTGCGGAACCGTCCGAAGGCGGGAAGCGCGCGTGAGGTCGCGCGGGGCCGTCCATCTCGCGCGCACATGCGGCGTGTTCGTCGCGTGCATGATCGCGGGGATCGCGCGCGCCGACTGGACGCTCGTCGAGGAGCGGTACTTCACGCTCACGCTCGCGGGGAAGCCGTGCGGGCGCTCGCACGAGGCGCACGAGAAGGGCGTCGGCTCAGACGAGGGCCGCGTGCGCACGCGCACGAGGCTCGAGATGCGGTTTCGCCGCCTCGGTACCGAGACGGTGATCGACCTTGCGAGTGACTTCGTCGAGACGACCGCGGGCGACCCGGTCATGGCCTCGATCTCGCAGAACGGCGGGCCCGCGCTGCGCTACGAGTTCGCGCCCGGCGCGGGCGCGGGTGCCGGGGCCACCAGGGTTGTCGTCCTGCGCGGCGAGACGCGCGAGGAGCGCGAGCTCGCGGTTGGCGAATGGCTGACGCCGCGCGAGGTCGCGGCGTTCGTCGAGGCGCGTGTGAAGGCGGGAGCCGAGGAGGCGCGCTACCGCACGCTCGATGTCCAGACCGGACTGGCGGCGGTCGAGATCGGCATGCGGCGTGGCGGCGTCGAGAAGGTGCGGGTCGGCGAGCGCACGCTCGATGTGACGCGCTACACCGTCACCAACAGCCTGATGCCCGTCGAGGCGAATGAGCGCTACGACGCCGCGGGTTCGCTGGTCTCGAGCACCACGCCGATCGGTCTCGGCGACCTTGTCTCGATGGTCGCGACGAAGGCCGAGGCCGATGCCTCGTACGCCGCGTCGTCGTTCGATCTCCTGTCCGGCACCTTCGCGGCGACGAAGCGCATCGAGCGCTGGTCGTCGCGGCCGACGCTCGCGCTCGAGATCCGCGCGAAAGGCGACCGTCTCGACGATCTCCCCACGGTGGGCGCGCAGGCGGTGCGTCGGGTCGATGCGCGCACGGCGATCGTCGACATCGACCTCATGCGCGCGAGCGGATCCGAACCAGGTGATCTTGTGGACCCGCGCTGGAACGCGCCGAACGCGGTGATCGACTCCGATGCGCCCGCCGTGCGCGAACTCCTGGCGAAGGCGAAGCTCGCGCCGCGGAGGGACGATGATCCGGCGTTCGCGCTGCTTGCGCGCGCCGAGGCCCTTCGCGAACTCGTCGCGCGCCATCTCCGCGACAAGAACCTCGCGACCGCGTTCGCAAGTGCGAGCGAGGCCGCGCGCGCACGCGGCGGAGACTGCACCGAGCATGCGGTGCTGCTCGCAGCGCTCCTGCGCGCCGACGGCATCCCGTCGCGCGTCGTCAGCGGGCTCGTCTACGTCCCCGACCTCGGAGGGCATGGAGAAGGAATGGGGCCCGGCTTCGGCTGGCATCTCTGGACGCAGGCGCTCGTCCACCCGCCGCTGGTTGCCGGAGGCGGCGCGCGCGCGTGGGTCGACCTCGATGCGACGATCCCCGTCGGGGGCGGTCGCTTCCACGCCGCGCACATCGCCGTCGCGACGAGCGATCTCGCGGGAGGCGCATCCGATCCGACCTTCGCGCGGGCGCTTTCGCTCGTGGGCGGCGTCGCGATCGCGGAAGTCGATGCGTCGGCGCCGGTGAAGCGCGATGAACCCGCGCACGACCGCGGGGTCGCGCCATGATCGGAGCGACCGCATGACCGATGGTCCGAATGGTCTTCGCTTCCAGCCGCTACCCGCGTTGCCCGCGCGGCCGGCGGAGGGGCACAAGGGCTCGTTCGGCACGGTGCTCGTCATCGGTGGTTGCGCCCATGCACCGCGACAGATGCTCGGCGGTGCGATGCTCGCCGCGCGGGCCGCGCTGCGGACGGGTGCCGGACGGGTGATCGCCGCGGTGCCCGCGACGCTCGCGAACGAGGCGCTCGCGATCCTCCCCGAGGCGACGGTTGTTCCGCTCCCGGTCGACGCCGACGGGTTCCTGCGTGCATCGGACGCCGCCGAGGCCATCGATCGTGCGATGCTTGAGGCGACGGCGGTCGTGGTGGGACCGGCGCTCGGGCGCTCGTCGGCCGCGGAGTCGGTGGTGATGCGGCTGATCGCGATCGGCGAGAAGCCGCTCGTCGTCGATGCCGATGCGATCCGCGCGTTCGCCGCGCACCGCGAGCCCGCGCGCGATCTCCGCGGCACCGTCGTCTTCACACCGCATCCCGGCGAGGCGGCCGCGCTCGCGGATGCGATCGGCTGCGACGTCGACTGCGTCGAGCGCGCGACGCGCCCCGCGGCCGCGATGGAACTCGCGCAACGGCTCGGCGCGGTCGTCGTACTGAAGGGTGCGGGCACGGTGACGAGCGACGGACTGCGCGCGTGGCGCTGCGACCGGGGCGGGCCGGCGCTCGCGACCGGAGGATCGGGCGACGTGCTCGCGGGTGTCGTCGCGGGGCTTCTCGCGCAGTTCGGGGTCGCGCAGCGCATGCGCGGAGGTCCGTCGGGAGGGACGAGCGACGCGCCTCCGCTCCCGGGCGCGATCGCGGCGCTCGCCGTCGAACTGCACGCGCGGGCCGGCGACCTCTGGACCGTCGCGCACGGCGAGGCGGGGCTCCTCGCCCATGAGATCGCCGACCTCATCCCCGATGCGATGCGCGCGATGCGCGACGCGTGACGCGTGATTTCTCGGGCGGCGCGCCTCGGCTCGGCTACAGTGACCGTTCGCCCTTTCGGCAGAGAAGGAACGCACGATGAATCAGGATCACCAGCGCATCGCGACGCTGCAGGACCGCACCTACGTCGAGGGGGTCTACTCGATCGTCAATCCGCAGCTCGCGCAGACGCGCACGAACAAGCCGTACCTCAAGTGCATGGTGCGCGATGCGAGCGGCGAGATCACCGCGCGCGCCTGGAGCTTCGAGGAGGCCCAGTTCGATGCGATCGCGAACGCCGGGTTCGTGTTCCTCCGCGGTTCCACGCAGGCCTATCAGGGCCAGCTGCAGCTGATCATCGAGCAGATCGAGGCGCGCGAGGTCTCGATCGAGGAGATGCGCGCGCTGCTTCCGTCGACCACGAAGGATGTCGACGAGATGTTCGCGCGTGTCTGCGAGTTGCTGCGATCGATGGAGCACCCCGC
Source organism: Planctomycetaceae bacterium (assembly GCA_021297795.1). GTDB lineage: Bacteria > Planctomycetota > Phycisphaerae > Phycisphaerales > SM1A02 > QWPT01. The sequence continues at coordinate 35,841 of JAJTGL010000003.1, read as the reverse complement.
GATGCGCGCGCTCGCCGAGCAGTACCTCTCCGACGAGGGACTGATGCAGAATTTCCGCACGGCGCCTGCGGCGATGAGCGTGCACCACGGGTGGATCGGCGGGCTGCTCGAGCACACGCATCAGCTGATGGAACTCGCCGACCGCATGCTGCCGCTCTATCCGGCGCTCAACCGGGACATCGTGCTGTTCTCGCTCTTCGCGCACGACCTTGCGAAGACGGTCGAGCTCGAGTGGGAGCGCGGATTCAGCTACACGAACGAGGGCCAGCTCGTCGGCCACGTCGTGCGAGGCGCGATCTGGCTGCAGGTGAAGGCCGCGGCCGCCGCGCGTGCGGGCGAGAAGCTTCCCGGCGAGGCGATGCGCGTGCTGCAGCACATCCTCGTGTCGCATCACGGCATGCTCGAGCACGGCGCGGCGAAACTGCCTGCGACGCCCGAGGCGGTGTTCGTCGCGATGCTCGACAACCTCGACGCCAAGAGCCAGGCGGCGATCACGGCCGCGAAGCGCGAGTTCGCGGGCGGCGGCGAGTGGACCGACAAGGTCTGGGCGCTCGATACGAAGATCTACCGGCCGGATCCGCTGGTTTGAGCGGCGGCTGCTTGCGGCAGCCGCCTGTGGCGTGCATGGCGTTGGGCGCGCCGAGGCTTCGCCTCGGGTGCGCCGCCTTCGCTTGCTTCCGCGTGGATCGGGTTGCCCTCGCGGGCCGTCACCGGCGGAGGAGACGGCGCAGTTCCGTGATCTCGAGCACACGCTCGCCGCGGTGCAGCATCGCGTGGCAGTTCGGACAGACCGGACGCAGGTCCCGCACGGGATCGACCGCGTAGGACTTGCCGATCTTCGCGAGCGGTACGACATGATGGACGTGGATGAAGCCGCTGCCGTGTTTCCCGTACACCGCCCCGAAGTCGAATCCGCAGGCCGAGCACGTGGCGCCGTAGTGCGCGATGCACGCGGCGCGTGCGCGCGGATCGCGTTCGTACCGGTTGATCGCCACGAGGCTGGTGGCGCCTTCGGCGTACAGGGCGGGAGTCGCGACCTCGTCCGCGTGCATCGCCGAATGCAGGCCGCGCTTCGCGAGATGCGCGTGCCAGAGTCGCTCGAGCGCAGCGGCCGCCGTCGGCGGGATCTCGATGCCCGACATCTGCGTGCGCCAGTGGACAGCCGCGAGCGCCGCGGACCGAAAGCGCGCAACGGGAAGAACGCCGTCGTGGTCCGGGTCGACGAGCGCATCGAAGCGCACGTCGACGAAGAGCGCCTCGCCGCGACGGCGCCCGTCCCAGTGCTTGTCCGCGTACGGTCGCGACCGCGCGACGCCCGAAGCCATGATGCCGCGGGGGTCCATGCCCTGTCGCAGGAGAAAGACGCGGTCACCTGTCTCGATGCGCCGCGTGCGACCACAGCTCCAACGGTGGTCGATGAAGCCGGTTCGCGCGGCCGTCGCGGCATCGTCGGCGACGTTCCACGACCAGCGCTTCGGGTTCCAGGTGAGAAGGTAGGTGTGCATCGCCGCGGTTCGTGAACGATACCACCGTGCTGCTGCTCGTCCGCGTGCAGGCGCGGTCGAGGGATGATGTCGCGGCCCGGTGCGCGGCGGACCGTCAGGGCTCGGTGAAGAACCGCAGCGCCTCGTCGGGATCCTCGGGCGAATGCGCGCTGTCGACGATCGCGAACTCGTGACGGATCCCGAGCCTGGTCATCATTCCACCGATCACGGTGGCCGGAGGCATGTTGTCGAGCATCCGGACGCGCGCGCGCGGATCCGACCAGATCAGGTTGGACCACTCGGCGCCGCGGAATCCGAGCATCCTCCGGGCGGCCGCGAACGCCTCGATCTGGCATCCGAGGCCATGGACTCCGGGCTCGTAGACCGCATGCTCCACGCCATGCCGCGCGAGGAAGCCGGAGATCTCCTCCATGTTCGTGATGCCGCGCCTGCTCGTGCCGTAGCCGCTGATCTCGGAGCTTCCGTCGAGGTAGAAGCGGTGGGGAGCCGAGCGCTGGATCAGGAGATTCGCCGCACGCGGGCAATCCGCGCGCGCGCAGGTGTGCCCGCGCCACGCGTCGCGGATCCGCTCCACCGCGGCTCGCACCGCGGCGTCCGAGTCGCTCGGCCACCCGTAGTCCCAGGCTTCGACCGCCACCGGACGCTCGATCTCCGCGGCCTTCACGATCCTGAAGTCGTACTGGAGCCGCTCGAGCGTTTCCTGCAGCAGGGGGTTCATGAGCGGCCCGCAGTCGAGCACGAGGAACCTGTCGAGGCGGAGGCGGCCTTGCGCGTGCACGAGGGGCAGCAGGTATCCGACGAGAAAGTGGAAGTAGTGCTCGCGGGATCCGTGGACGAAGTCCGGAGGCGGAGGGAGGAATCGTCCGAGCAGCGGAACGCGCGTGGCCAGGCGCCGCCTGAGGCGGCGGCCGAGACGACGCACGCCGCGGGGTTCCGCCATCGGTCCCGTGAACGCGTCGCGTCGCACGAAGGTGGGCAGTTGCCTCTTCATGCGTGATGCAGGCTCGCGGCATGGACGAGCGACCACGCCATGCGCAGTTCGAGCGACGTCTGCAGGGGCTGCGCGACCAGCGACGACAACTCGTCGTCGGACATCCACGATGCGCGGGCCTCCACGCGAGGGAGGTTCTCCGCTGGCGCCGCCGAATCGACCTCAGCCTCGACCTCGGCCGCGAGTTCGACCAGCGAGATCTCGATCGCCTGCTTCCAGAAGCGACCGCCCTCCGCGGAGGTGCGCACGGTGCGGACGATGCGTGCATCGCGTCCGGTTCGGCTGTCCCTCACATCGGCCGGGAACCAGAGTTCGTGCCCGAGGAGCCCAGGCTGCGAACGCCTCTCGACCGCGAACCTCGTTCCGCCGGGAGTGCGGACGAACGGAAGGCGGATGCTGATGGGGTTGATCGGCACGAGGAGCGGCTGCACCCAGCGGCGGACCTCGCGTGTCTCGGTCTGCGTGCTGAAGAACGAGACGCTGATGCCGCGGGAATCCACCACGCCGGGCTCGAACCCGATGCTCCGCAGTCGCGGTCCGCGACCGGTGGTCTTCACCGCATGCGGACCGTTCGCCTCGCCGGATGATCTCGCTTCGACGAGCGTCAACAGGACGCGCAGGTCGTTCGTCACGAGATTGTCCTCGAGCAGGAGCGCACGCGCGGTGTCCATCGGCACCCAGCGGAAACCCGCCGGGGCGTCGACGGGAACGTCCAGCCGCACGACGAGGAATCGCTTCGTCTTGCCGTGGTAGTACTCGCCCCAGCCGTGGTGCTCGCCGTCGTAGAGCACCGTGCCATGAGCGTCCGGGTCGCCGGCGATCTCGATGAACGGCGTTCCCCGGCCGCCATGCTTGCGCAGATAGTTGCTCGGGGTCGACTGGATCGTCGCGGTGAGGTTCGTCAGTCCGATCAGGCCGGGCTCCGTGCGCAGGCTCAGCAGGACGGCGTCGCGCCCGTCGACTTCCGCCACCAGCAGCATCACGAGGGCCGTCTCCGTCTGCTCCATCAGGAGGAGCGGTTCTCCCTGGTCTCCCGCATAGAGGCCGATCGAGAAGTAGTTCGTCTGGGAATGCCGCAGGAGGCCGCCGTCGACGATCCAGTCCGGTCGCCCGTCGGCCACGCGGGTGACGGTCGTGCCGGAGGAGTGGTTCGAGCACATGTCGCGGAGAGCGTCGACGCTCGGCGCGGGACTCTGGAGGCAGCCTTGGACCATCGTGGATCTCGCTCGGTGTGGAGGACGCGCGGAGCGTGCGCGATCCTCAGGGCGATCGTAACCGAGTGTCGTCGTCCTGCGACGACGTATCGCCGGCGTTCAGCGATTCGACGCGGGCGATGCCGCGAACGGGAACGGCCACGTGCGGTCGGTCGCGAGCGCATGCGCCTCGAGCGCCTCGTGGTTCGCCGCGATGCGCATTCGGAGTTCCGCGAGCTGCTTCGCGCGGGCGCGCCGCGCCTCCTCGATCGCGCGGCGCATGGCGATGTACGCGGCGCGCTTCTCGGCGCGCGAGCCGGTGATCGCCGCACGCAGCGCGGCCTTCGTACGGCCCTCGTCGCCGAACGGGTCCTGCTCGAGCGCACGAAGCGCGTCGGGCGTGGCCGAGGCGTCGAAGGCGGGGACGAACCGCTCGAGCGGCGCGTGCTTCGTCGCGGTGGCCACCTCCATCGGCGCGAGCGCGCTGCGGGCCTTCTCGCCGAGCGTCGCCGCGATCCAGCGCTCCATGGCGCGGTCGTAGCGTCCGCCACCGGTTCCGTGGATGAAGAGGTCGCAGAGGACGAGCCGCGCGATCGCGGTGAGCGCGAGTGCGCGCGGCGCGACGAGATCGGCGGTCTCCGCTTCCAGAAGCGGCGCGCGCGACATCGACGCGCGATCGAGTCGCCAGAACGGGAGCTCGCGTTCCGCGAGCGGACCGATGCGCTCGCCGACGACGGCTTCGTTGTACGCGCCGCGCATCGAGGCGAAACCGGTTCGCAGCGCCACGGCAAACGGCAGCGCGGCGAGCGAGGTCGCCGCCAGCGTGTGGTCGACGCGTGCATGCGGCGCAAGCAGGGCGTTCGCCGCGTGCGCCATCTGCATGGCGAGATTCTCGCGGCCACGCTCGGCCGCGATCGCACGCTCGATCGAGGCGAGCCCGGGCTCGAGATCCGCAGGGACCTCGTGCCTGCGTTCCGGGCGCATCGTTCGGATCGGCTTGCGCAGCGCATTCGGAATGCCCGGCCGCGCTCCGCGGGGCGAGCGCTCGAGCGCGAGCCGTGCGAGTCGGCGCGCGCCGTCGCTGCCGTCGACGAGCGCCGGGAACGCGACGAGCGATGCGTCGTTCAAGTCGTGGTCGACCACCACGTGCACGAGGACGCCGCCGCGCTCGGCCGCAAGCCGCGCCCCGACGACGAACTTCTCGGCGATGCCTGCGTGCCAGATCCCCGCCTGATGACCGGTCATCACGACGAAGCGGTCGGTGGGTAGGCCGAGCGCCGCCCGCGATTCGGCGCGCCAACCGTCGAGATCACGACCGAACACCCGCACGTCCGTCATGCGATGCCATCCATGGCCCGGACGGGAAGTCTCTGCGCGCAGCGGCGGATCTCGCGGTGCATGGTCTCGCGGTACACGGCCAGCCGGCGATCGGGAACGTCGAGGCCGCTCCCGAAGGTGCGCGTCATGTCGACGTAGATGCGGCGCACCGCCAGTTCCTCGACGCGGAGGCCCGCGGCGCATGCCTGCACCCAGAACTGCATCGGGAAGTCGTAGCCGTTCGCGTCGAGCGCCAGGTTCGCGCAGACGCTCGCGCGATAGGCCTTGTAGCCGCAGAACGCGTCGGTGATCCCGAGCGAGAGGCGCTCGTTGAGCTCGCGCGTGAGGAGCGCGTTGATGCGTCGACGGTCCTCGGGCGCGGGGTCGCCCGGCAGCGATTCGTCCATGTAGCGCGAGCCGGACACCACGTCGGCTCGGCCTCGGGCGATCGCGGCGACGAACGCCGGAAGGCTCGCGGGCTCGTGCTGCTCGTCGCAGTCCATCGAGATCACCCAGTCGTAGCGGCGGAAGTCGGCCCACTCAAGCATGTCCTGCATCCCCCGGCCGTATCCGCGGTTCTTGCCGTGGCGGATCACCTCGACGGGATGCCGCGCAAGGAGGAGCGGGGTCGTGTCGGTCGAACCATCGTCGATGACGAGGATCTCGCCGCCGAAGGAGGCCGCGTGGCGCGCGACCTCGCCGAGGACGCGGTCGACGGACTTCTCCTCGTTGAAGACGGGGATCGCGATGAGGATGCGGGGCGTGGTGCTCATGGTGGCGTCGCGCCATCGGGCGCGGCACCCTCTTCGATGGAACGGAGCACGATGGTTTCACTTGTCGTCGTGCGAAAGAGCCCGAGCACCCTGCGCGACTCCTCGCGAACCTCGGCGACCACGCCTCGTCCGGGGACGACGTACATGCGCGACCGGACGGTCGCGACCGCCACATCGAGCTCGACGTCGAAGGCGAGGTCGAGCGCGATCGCACGGTCGCGCCTGCCCCAGAGCGTCAAGTCGCATTCGCCTGCGATCGCAAGCGAGCGGCGCGCGGTGCCCTCGGCGCGCTTCCGGAGCGCGGGAAGGGTGAGCACGGTCATGGGCGATTCGTCGGCGAGCACCTCTCCCGGAGCAAGCTCGGCCGCGAAGGCCAGCGGATCGCTGAACTCGCTGCGCGACCGGTCGAGGATCGAGTCGACGCGCTCGAGCCTCACGGTTCCGTCGTCGAGGGCGCTGAGCAGCATCCGCTCGGCGACGCGGCCGCCGCGCTCCTCGCTGCGGACGAGCGCGGGCGGCGACTCGGGACGCTCTTCGCGCGTCATGCGCTCGACCACCTCGCCGCCGACCGGGTCGCCGGCGGTGATCTCGTAGCGCGCGACCGATCCCTCCGCGCGCACGAGGTCGCGGATCGCGACGGAGCGCGTGGCGGGCTCGATCGCGCCGACCACGAGGGCCGGTGGCGCACCGAGGTGGTTCGGAGTGCCTGCGATGGCCGCCGTGTCGGCGTTCGCATCGTGCGACGCTTTCGTCGAAGCGCACCCGCCTGTCGCGAGCAACGCGAGGACCGCGAGCGTGGCGCAGGTCGTGCGGTGCGTCCTTCGGTGGCGTGCGTCGATCGCGTCCATCAGTTCACCGGAAGTCCCTTCGACTTCCACAGCGCGCGGAGATCCTCGAGGTCGATGCGCTCGGTCACGGTGCCGTCGATGTCGGTGCGGCGGATGCGGCGTCCCTTGGCGTCGAACTCCTGCACGAGCTTGGCGGGCGCGCCCGCGGGACGTGTTTCAAGCCGGAAGCCATCGACCGTGCGCGACCACGACTCGCGCCGCTGCGGCAGCTTCTCGTCGCGCTGGTCGAACGCGTAGTCGGCGAACTCGATGGTGGCTTCGCCGGGATCGGGGAGCAGTTGGCCGAGCACGACGAGTTCGGCCTGCGAGATGTAGGAAGGGGGCACCGGCCACGACTGCGGCTCGCGCGACTTGGTCTCGCGCCCCGACGAGATCACCTCGATGCGCGGCCTCGGCTCGCCGGCGCTGGGCGCGAAGCGCACGCCGGTCTGCGCGCTCGAGCGGCTCGCGCGCTTGTGTCGCTCGGTCGTTCGCACCGACCACGATTCGCTGCTGCGGTCCCAGGTGACGAAGTAGCGGCTCTGCGCGTCGAGCGTATGCGTCGGATCGTCGTTGATGACGACGCGCGCATCGAGCGTGACGAACAGTCCCGCGTCGTTCTCGTCGCCCTTGAAGTTCTTCGGCTCGCGCGAGGCGTCGACCTCGCCGCGCTTCCCCTCGCGCACCCGGACCAGCGCGTAGCCGAAGTCCTTCTCGCCGCCCTCGCCGTCGGGTCGCCACATGCGGTAGCAGACCGGATCGGGCGCGATGGTGGAGCGCAGCCTCTCCTCGCTGAAGCCCAGGATGACCTCGGTGCCGCGCGCCAGCAGCCCGAGCTTCTCCATCGACTCGGCGCTGGTGTCCTTCAGCTCGAGCGTCGCGAACGCGCGATCGAGGAGTGCGCGCACGCGCTCGAACTCGCCGTCGACGACGAGCGTGGCGAAGACGAGGTAGGCGTCCGGGCCGTTGGGGATGACGAGATTGCCCGTGATGCCGCGGCCACCGCCCTCGAGCGGCATCGCGATGTAGACGAGGTGCGCGTCGCGACCGCCGATCGTTCGCGGCTCGTTGACGAGCACCTCGAGCCCGGCACCCTTGGTCTTCATGAGCGCGATGTAGTCCTCGCACTGGCTGGCCGCGGTGGTCTCGGCCTTCGAGGCGCTCAGCGCGGCGGCTCGGATGCGCCAGGCGGGTGCGTCGCTCGCGTCGGAGAGCAGGTAGTTGGTCGGGTTCTTCTCGACCCGCACGGAGGTCCCGATGGGAACCCGCATCCGGAAGCCAAGCCCTTCGGCATCGAGAGGCGCCTCGGCGAGCCCGTCGGCCGGTGAGGGCGAGGAAGCTGTGGACGGCGGGCTGTTGGACGGGGCGCCAGGAGCACGCGGGCGGGGGGGGTTGCTGCTCGTCTGGAGGTCGGTGGCAGTCGGTCGCAGTACAGCGACGTCCGAGAACTTGGTGTCCTGCGCCTCCAGGGTGGGCTGGGCAAGCGCGGGCGCCGCCAGTCCGACGATCGTCGGCACGAGGAGCAGGTGGGTCCGCCACGCGCGCGAGCCGTGGCTTCGTGCGCTCGCCGCGTTGCGCCGGGGTGGCATCGCATGCTCCAAGGTGGACTGGTTTGAGTCGTTCGTCATCGCGGTGACTTGTTTCCGGCTTCGGCGCGCGGGGGCGTCGCTGTTTTTCGTTTGCCGCGGGTCGGTTCGGCGCTCCACGCACGGCGCGCGTGGATGCCATCACGCATGCGCGTGATGCCGATGCGGGGGGCGCATCCTATGGACTGCGTGCAGCTCGCGTGCTGCGGCGTGTTCCCGGAACTCGCGGGGTTTCCGATAACGCGGATGGCGGATTCGCTCAAGTGTCGGCCGCGGCGTGGATTGACAGCAACGGTGGATTCGCTATCTTGGGCGATTCGCGCCTGTGCGGCCGCGCGCTTTTGCGCGCGTTCGAGCCGGTGCGTTTCTTTCGCAAGTCAGCTGGCGCGCACGCGCGTCAGCAGGTTCGGTCAAATCAGAACACGGATCAGGACACGGTTCAGAACACGGATCGCTCGATCCACAGGAGCCCAGCATGAACGGCGGCAAGTTCAGGATTCGCATGGAGGCCTACGACCATCAGGCGCTCGACGCTTCGGCGCGCGAGATCGTCGATCAAGCGAAGCGCACCGGCGCTCGCGTCGCAGGACCGATCCCTCTCCCGACCCGCCGCGAGATCTACACCGTGAACCGTTCGCCCTTCATCGACAAGAAGTCGCGCGAGCAGTTCGAGATCCGCACCCACAAGCGTGTGATCGACATCACCGACTGGAACCACCGCACGACCGACGCGCTGCAGCGCCTCGTTGTCCCCGCGGGCGTGTTCCTCCGCATCAAGGCCTGACAAGTCAAGGCCTGACAAGTCAAGGCCTGACAAGTCAAGGCCTGACGTAGTAGGCCTGATTTCGAGCAGATTCCCACGAGCGTCATGTGCGGCAGGGCATCACCCCGCCGAACCCCTGACGGAAACCCAAGCCCGAAGTGCCGCGAGAGCGCGGACTTCACGAGAGACGAGTACAGACGATGAGCAACAAGCCCTGCAAGGTCGCCATCCTCGGTCGCAAGATCGGCATGACGCGCTACTTCCTCGAGGATGGCAAGAACATCCCCGTCACCGTGATCGAGGCCGGTCCCTGCGTCGTGACGCAGGTCAAGACCGCCGACCGTCACGGCTACTCCGCCGTGCAGATCGCCTTCGACGACATGAAGGCGCGCAACTCGTCGATCCCGATGATCGGCCACGACGCGAAGGCCGGCAGCGGCCCGAAGCGGGTGCACCGCGAGATGCGCGTCACCGACGATGCCGCCGCGAACGCGTACCAGCTCGGTCAGACCATCGACGTCTCCTGCCTCGATGGCGTCGCGTACGTCGACGTCGTCGGAACGAGCAAGGGCAAGGGTTTCGCCGGCGTCATGAAGCGCCACAACTTCAAGGGCATGTGCGCGACGCACGGCACCGAGCGCAAGCACCGCACCCCGGGCAGCATCGGCTCGCACGGCACCGACCGTGGTCACGGCGCCAAGATCAAGAAGGGCAAGCGCATGGCCGGCCACCTCGGTGACGAGCGCGTGACCGTGCGCAGCCTCGATGTCGTGAAGGTCGACGCGGAAAAGGGCATCCTCCTCGTGAAGGGTCCCGTCCCCGGCGCCAACGATGGTTATCTGTTCATTCGCGAGGCCACCCGCCTCTTCAAGCGGAAGGCGAAGAAGCTCCCGAAGAAGTGATCGAGCGACGGAATTCCGGCTCCCGGCGACTGAAGGCATCGAAACCAGGGTGGTTTCGGGTACAGTCTCCGACCCGGCATCGCGCGACGGAACGAGTTCCGTCCACGCGATGACGACAGCAGCATGATTGTCAAAGCATGATTCCCATCGACTGAGTGCATCAGTCGGCTCAGTCAGTCATCTCAGGTACTCAAGCCATGTCCGAGCAGACCCCTTGCTCGGACGCCGACAAGGCCCGCGAGGGAACCAGTCGGCAGCGACAAAGAAATCCTTTGTAGTTCACCAAGTCGATTCCTACCCCGTGCCACCAACAACAGGCACGCGGAGGATGAGGCGAACAGTGCGGACGAGATCCGCAAGAGGCGAAGCATGATCGAACTCCCGATCTACGATTCCAACGGCAAGAAGGTCGACACCATCAAGGTCGACCCGCAGGCGCTCGGCGGCGAAGTCCGCTACTCCCTGCTCAAGCAGGCCTACGTCATCACCCACGGCAACCAGCGTCAGGGCTCGGCCCGGACGAAGAGCCGCGGCGATGTCGAGGGCTCCACGCGCAAGCTCTACAAGCAGAAGGGCACCGGCAACGCGCGCGCCGGCGCCGCGCGCACCCCGATCCGCAAGGGCGGTGGCGTCACCTTCAAGAAGACCCGCGACCGCGAGGACTTCCGCACCGCGCTCCCCAAGAAGATGCGCCGCCTTGCAAATCGCAACGCGCTGCTCGCGAAGCTCGTCGACAACGAGGTCAAGTGCTTCGCCGCGCTCGACTTCAAGGCGCCGAAGACCGCCGAGTTCGCCAAGATGATGGCTGCCGTCGGCATCGACCGCACCTGCCTCGTCGCGACCGACAAGACCAATCGCAACGCGATGCTGTCGGCCCGCAACGTCGCCGGTGTGAACGTCTGCCGCATCGACCAGCTCAACGCCTTCGAGCTCCTCAATCACCGCTACCTCGTGGTCGACAAGGCCGCGCTGATGTCGTTCCTCGACGGCAGCTGCTTCGAGGCGAGCGACGACGGTGCGGATGCCGCGCCTGCCGCGAAGGCTCCCGCCGCAAAGGCTCCGAAGGCTTCGAAGCCGAAGGCCGCCAAGACCAAGAAGGAGGTCGCGTAAATGGACCCCATCCACGTCATCGTCCGTCCGATCGTCACCGAGAAGGCGACCTGGGGCTCCGGCCACCAGAACCGCTTCGCCTTCGAGGTCTCGAAGCTCGCGACCAAGACCGACATCAAGAAGGCCGTCGAGAGCCTCTACAAGGTTCGCGTGCTCGGCGTCGCGACGCAGACTCGCCGCCTCCGCAACCGCGCGTACGCGTACGGCTTCGTTCCGGGCAAGACCTGGAAGCGCGCCGTCGTGAAGATCCACCCCGAGGACAAGATCGAGCTCTTCTGAGCCTTAGTCCTTTGCTTCGGCAAGAGGAAACACCCAAATGGCCATTCGTGTCTACAAGAAGGTCACCAACGGACGCCGCAACGCGTCGGTGAACCTCCACTCGGAAGTGACGAAGAAGTCCCCCGAGAAGAGCCTCCTCGCTCCGCTCGTCCGCGGCTCCGGCCGCAACGTCCAGGGCAAGGTGACGATCCTCGGTCGCGGCGGCGGTCACAAGCGCCGCTACCGCAAGATCGATTTCCGTCGCAACAAGGACGGCATCGTCGCCACCGTGGTCGGGATCGAGTACGACCCCAACCGCTCCGCGCACATCGCCCTCCTGAAGTACGCCGACGGCGAGCTTCGCTACATCATCTCGCCGAAGGGTCTCCGTGCCGGCGACGAGATCATGAGTTCGACCGAGGCGATCGATCCGAAGGTCGGCAACACGATGCTGATCATGCACATCCCGACCGGTCTCGCGCTCCACAACATCGAGATGGAGCCGGGCGCCGGTGGTCGCATGTGCCGCGGCGCGGGCATGTACGCCCGCCTCACCAACAAGGAAGGTCGTTGGGCCACCCTCGTGCTCCCGTCGGGTGAAATCCGACAGGTCTCGATGGAGTGCCGCGCGACCGTCGGCGAAGTCGGCAACGCCGATCACGCGAATGTCGTCATCGGCAAGGCCGGCCGCAACCGCTGGAAGGGCCGCCGGCCCACGACCCGCGGTATCGCCATGAGCCACCACGCCCACCCGCACGGCGGTGGCGCGGTGTCGAAGGGCGGACGCGAGCCTGTCAACTACTCCGGTACCCAGGCGAAGGGCGGCCGTACCCGCCGCTACGGCAAGTCGAGCGACGCGCGCATCATCCGTCGTCGCAAGAGCAAGCGTTACGGTCAGTTGAAGCTCTGACGTCGGGGTCGTTCCGGCGCGCGACGCGCGGCGGACGACGAACACGGCGAACGAACACGCAGTTCATCCCGCGCACGCGCGGTTCAGTCAAGAGAGAAACCACATGTCACGATCGCTCAAGAAGGGCCCATACGTCGTCGAGAGCCTCTACCGCAAGGTGGAGAAGCAGTCGGCGAGCACCAAGCGCACTCCCATCAAGACCTGGGCGCGCGCGTGCACGATCGTCCCCGAGTTCGTCGGCTTCACCTTCCAGGTGCACAACGGCCGTCAGTTCATCGACGTGTACTGCACCGAGGACATGGTCGGCCACAAGCTCGGCGAGTTCTCGCACACCTGCACCTTCCGCGGTCACACCAACAAGAAGGAGGAGCTCAAGGTCTGATCGCCTCGCGATCGACCTGAGTCACTGCCATGGCCTCTAGCTCAAACACGGCTTCCACTTCCTACCGGGCGTGCCACCGATTCGCCCGCATCGCTCCCCGCAAGGCGCGTCTCGTCGCGGACATGATCCGGGGCAAGAGCGTCGACGAGGCGCTCACCGCCCTCGACTTCTCGAAGAAGCGCGGCGCTTCGTACATCTCGGTCGTGCTGAAGAGCGCGATCGCGAACGCGGAGGAGAAGAACGCGGATCCCACCAAGCTCATCGTGAGCGAGTCGCGCGTCGATGAGGGCCCGACCCTCGACCGGTTCCAGCCGAAGGACCGCGGTCGCGCACACCCCATCCTGAAGCGCACGAGCCACATCCACATCGCAGTCGAGGAGCGCGGGGCCTAAGCCTCGGAGATTCACCATGGGACAGAAGGTCCATCCATTCGGTTTCCGCGTCGGCATCACCGAAGCCCACCGCTCGCGCTGGTTCGCACCGAAGGCGCTCTTCGGATCGCTCCTCGTCGAGGACTACAAGATCCGCAAGTACGTCGACAAGCGCCTGAACCGCACCCCGCCGTTCGCCGCCGTGTCCGACATCCTCATCGAGCGCACGCGCGATGAGCTCACTGTCATCCTCAAGTCGGCTCGCCCCGGCATGGTCGTCGGACCGCGCGGCTCGGGCATCGAGACGCTGACGAAGGATCTCCAGACCCTGACCGGCCGCAAGGTCGTCATCAAGGTCGTCGAGATCAAGAACGCCGACCTCGACGCGAAGCTGATCGCCGAGAGCATCGCCGAGCAGCTCAAGAAGCGCGCGAACTACCGCCGCGTGCTCAAGATGCGCGCCGAGAGCTCGATGCAGAACGGTGCCAAGGGCATCCGCATCCTCCTCGCCGGCCGTCTCGGCGGCGCGGAAATGAGCCGCACCCTCGACACCCGCGAGGGTTCGATCCCTCTGTCGACGCTCCAGGCGAACGTCGACTACGCGGTGGCCGAGGCCTACACGACGACTGGTTCGATCGGCGTCAAGGTGTGGGTCTTCAAGGGCCTGTACACCGAGCAGGACGAGGATCAGACCGCATCGAGCGCAGCCGGTGGCCGCGCCCGCGCACGCGGTCGTAGATGAGCCGCATCCGGCGAAGTACTCGCCGGATGCTGGAGTGAGTGATGCGTTCGGCGAAGTACTCGCCGGATGCTGGAGTGAGAGATGCGTTCGGCGAAGTGCTCGCCGGATGCAGACGTGAGCTCCGTGCCGGATCTCGCGAGTGTTTGAACAAGAGTTTCCATCGGCGCCGCAAGCGTCGGCAACCGACAGAAGATTGAAGAGGACCCCATGTCCAACCTGATGCCAAAGCGAGTCAAGTTCCGCAAGGAGCAGCGAGGAAAGCTCAAGGGCAACGCCACGCGCGGCAACTACGTCGCGTTCGGCGACTACGGCCTGCAGACGCTCGAGCCGCACTGGCTCACCGGTCGCCAGATCGAGGCCGGTCGTATCGCCGCCCAGCACTTCCTCCGCCGTCAGGGCAAGATCTTCATCCGCGTCTTCCCGGACAAGCCGGTGTCGAAGAAGCCGCTCGAGACCCGAATGGGTACGGGTAAGGCCGACGTCGACTACTGGGCGGCGCGCATCAAGCCCGGAACGATCCTCTTCGAGATCGCCGGTGTTCCCGAGGACCTCGCGAAGCAGGCCATGGCGCGCATCGCCTACAAGATGCCCGTCCGCTGCCGTTTCGTCGGCCGCCGCATCGCGGTCTGATTGCCTCCGCGAGAAGAGCAGATTTCGAAGCAGAACGATCCTGAAACGAGAGACCCCCGATGAAGCCCGCTGAAGTCAAGAAGCTCTCCACCGACGACCTCAAGGGAGAGGCCATGCGCCTCCGCCGCGAGCTCTTCGACCTCCGTTGCCAGACGACGACCGAGAAGGTCGCCGACAACTCCCGCATCGGCAAGACGCGCAAGGACCTTGCCCGCGTCCTCACCGAGCAGAACGCCCGCAAGGTTGTCACGACCGAGGGCGCCACCACCAAGGGTGCCACCACCAAGGGTGCCACCACCAAGGGCGCGAACGCGTCCGGCGGGAAGAAGTGAGCCATAAGCAGTGAGCAAAGCCATGCCGACCAACGCCACCACCGCCAATCCTGAGCTCGTCGTCCCCGAGACCTCGCCCCGTCGCATCGGCGTCGTCGAGAGCGACAAGCGCAACAAGACCCGCAAGGTCGTCATCGCCTACGCGGGCAAGCACCCGAAGTACGGCAAGTACATGCGCAAGCGGACCGTGCTCCAGGTGCACGACGAGAAGAACGAGTCGCGGCTCGGCGATCGCGTCGAGGTGGCCGAGTGCCGCCCGATCTCGAAGACCAAGTCGTGGGTGCTCGTGCGCGTCGTCGAGCGTGCGCCCGAGGACGTCGGTGCGCAGCTGAAGGAAGGCGTCTGAACGACGCGAGCAGAGAAGACGCGGTGCGCGGCCCGAAGCCGTTCTCCGCACAGCAAAGAGCAAGACCCGGCCACGGCCGGTGATGGAGCAAAGCAATGATCCAGAAGGAATCACGACTCGAGGTCGCCGACAACTCCGGCGCGAAGGAAGCCATGGTGATCGGCGTCCTCGGATCCTCGACGGCCACCGGCCGCTTCACCCGCCTTACGATGGGCATCGGCGACCGCGTCGTCTGCACCGTCAAGAAGGCGCTCCCCAACGGCGATGTGAAGGCCGGCGACAAGGTCCAGGCCGTGATCGTCCGCTGCAAGTTCCCGACGCGCCGCGAGGACGGTTCCTACGTGCGCTTTGACTCGAACGCGTGCGTGCTCGTCGACAAGGACGGCAACCCGAAGGGCACCCGCATCTTCGGCGCGGTCGCCCGCGAGCTCCGCGAGAAGAACTTCATGAAGATCGTGTCGCTCGCGACGGAGGTGATCTGACCATGCCACGCCACGTTCGCAAGGGTGACACCGTCATCGTGACCAAGGGCTCCTCGAAGGGCGTCGTCGGAGAGATCCTCCGCGTCGTCGACGACGGTGAGCGCGTGGTCGTGAAGGGCGCCAACATCCGCACCAAGCACCTCAAGCGCACCCAGACCCGCCCGCAGGGCACCATCCTCAAGGAGGAGGGTCCGATCCACATCTCGAACGTGAGCCCGGTCGTCGACGGCAAGCCGTCGCGCGTGCGCTTCGTCTCGAAGCCGGACGGTTCCAAGTCCCGCGTGGCCGCTCGCGGCGGCAAGGAGCTGCACCAGCTCCGCGGCGCGACGAAGAAGTGAGGATGAACCACGAGGAGCGAACCACACCGGGTTCGCGGCAATGAACGGCGGTCCTCGACCGCGAGTCTGAACCAACCCGACGGGCGCTCGCCCGTCGGAACATCGCCAAGGTCGCGCCTCGCGCGACACAGCAGAGAGAAGCAGGAAGTCCATGGCACACGTCAAGCGCAACTACCCCCGACTCCAGCAGGCCTACATCGACGCCGTCGGTCCGAAGGTGCTCAAGGAGTTCGGTCTCGAGAACGTGCACCAGCTCCCGAAGCTGACGAAGATCGTCGTCAACGCGGGCGTCGGCAAGTACCTCGACAACCAGAAGCTCAAGCCCGAGGTGCGCGACCAGTTCATCTCGAACTTCAGCGTCATCACCGGCCAGAAGCCGGTCATGCTGAAGGCCAAGAAGGCCGTCGCCCAGTTCCGCGTCCGGCGCCGCGACCGCATGTGGCACTTCATGGACCGCCTCATCAACCTGGCGATCCCCCGTATCAAGGACTTCCGCGGCGTGAAGGACAAGTCGTTCGACAAGGGCGGCTCGTACTCCATGGGTCTCACCGAACAGGCCGTGTGGCCCGAGATCAACATGGCGAACGCCACGATCACCCACGGCATGCACATCACCTTCGTGTTCGAGAAGTCGAACCCGAAGATGAGCCGCTTCCTGCTGGCCGAACTCGGAATGCCGTTCGTCAAGCCCGAGGAGCGCAAGCAGAAGAAGGCGTGAGCAGGCGCGAGACGCCTCGCCTCGACTCGAATCGACTCGACTCGGAAGTCACAGCACCAACCGCCCGGACACGACCCGGAAACCACCCGGAATAAACCATGGCCAGCAAGCGAACCTTCAACAAGATGCAGCGCAAGCCCAAGTTCAGCACCCGATCCGAGGTGCGCTGCGAGATCACGGGCCGCAAGCGCGGCGTCTACCGCAAGTTCCGCATCTGCCGTCACCAGCTCCGCGAGCTCGCGCTCCAGGGAATGATCCCCGGCATGCGCAAGGCAAGCTGGTGATCGCGTAGACCGCGCAACGTGCGAAGACCACCGAAGACCGAACACGATCGACCCACAAGATCGAAGTCCCGCCCCGAGAGGGGACAGGAGCCTCAGAGATGGCAGTTCAAGACCTCACCGCCGACATGCTCACCCGCATCCGCAACGCCGTGCGGAACCGCGAGAAGTCCGTCGTCGTGCTCAGCAACAAGCTCAACCGCGGCGTCGCCAGCGTCCTCAAGGACGAGGGCTACATCTCGGATTTCGAGAACATCGCCGATGGCCGCCAGGGCATCATCCGCATCGCGCTGAAGTACGGCGCGCGCGGCGAGAACATCATCAACGAGATCCGTCGCGTCTCGAAGACGGGTTGCCGGACCTACTCCACGGTCGCGGGACTTCCGCGCCCGATGCAGGGCCTCGGCATCTCGATCGTCTCGACGAGCCACGGAATCATGTCCGACCGCAAGGCGCGCGAGATGCGCGTCGGCGGCGAGGTCGTCGCCACCGTCTGCTGATGCGCCGCGCGGGTTCGCCCGCACGCGTTGAGCAGGCGGTCCGCAGCGGATGCCGGTGAACGGCGGACGCGGCTGATCGGCGCAGGAGTCAGGAAGGCACGCGAGGATCACCCGCGCGGGCCCGTTCAGAGAAGAAGAGCAAGTCCGAAGAGCAAGTCCGACAGGAGTCAACCATGTCGCGCATCGGTAAGAAGCCCATCCTCGTCCCCGGCAACTGCAAGGTCGCCGTGAACTCCGCGACCCGCGAGGTCGCGATCACGGGTCCGAAGGGGGACACCCTCAAGGTCAACTACCGCCCCGAGATCTCGGTGGCGTGGAACGAGAAGGATCGCCACATCGTCTGCTCGACGGACATGGCGAAGATCGACGAGGGCAACCGTCGCGCCTTCTGGGGCACGACCCGGGCCAACATCAACAACTGCATCAAGGGCGTCACCGAGGGTTACTCGGAGAAGCTCGAGGTGGTCGGCGTCGGCTACAGCGTGAAGGTCGCAGGCAAGAACCTCGACCTCAAGCTCGGCTTCGCCAACGTGATCTCGCTGCCGATCCCGCAGGGAGTCAAGGTCGACATCGCGACCGAAGGCGGCATCTTCGTGACGATCAGCGGTGCTGACCGTCAGCGCGTGGGCGAGTTCGCCGCGGCGATCCGCTCGAAGCGCAAGCCCGAGCCCTACAACGGCAAGGGCATCAAGTACTCGGGCGAGACCATCATCCGCAAGCAGGGCAAGGCCACCGGCGGTTGATGCCGAGGTCCGTTCTCGCGGCCCGTGCCGAACGCACGCGCCGACGAAAGCCGACCGCCATCGACCACGCAGGGACCAAGGCCAGCACGCACGACAGTCAAGAAGGCAGCTACCCATGAACCGCCAGATTCTCAAGAACGTCCGCCGCTCCCGTCGCAAGCAGGGGATCCGCAAGGAAGTCTTCGGCATGCCGGATCGTCCGCGACTCTCGGTGTTCCGCTCGCTCAACCACGTCTATGCGCAGGTGATCGACGACCTCACCGGCAAGACCGTGGTGTCGGCGTCGACCCGCGACAAGGGCTTCTCGGACAGTTTGTCGGCGAAGGGCGCCAAGATGGCCGAGGCGACCGCCGTCGGCAAGCTTGTCGCGCAGCGCGCGAAGGAGAAGGGCGTCAGCAAGGTCGTCTTCGACCGCAACGGCTACCTCTACCACGGCCGCATCAAGGCGCTCGCCGACGGCGCGCGCGAGGGTGGGCTGCAGTTCTGATGCAACCCTGACGCGCTCCTGAACACTCCGTTCAGGACCGTCCGATCCGGGGCGTGAGGCCCGGACCAACCGCAAGATCGACGACAGCAGCACCCGCAGATTTCGAATGCACCTTCCGCGGCTCCGCCGCGAGAACTGACTCTGGAACCCACCATGGCAGAATTCATCAACAAGGATTCCTCGTCCGAGTCGACGACCGTCGGCGTCTACCGCACCTCGTCGACCGTCGCAGGCGGCCGTCGCTTCTCGTTCAGCGCGATGGTGGTCGTCGGTGACCGCAATGGTCGCGCCGGCGTCGGCTACGCGAAGTCGAACCAGGTGCCGACCAGCATCGAGAAGGCGCAGAAGGAAGCCTCCCGCAAGATGAGCGGGTTCCAGCTGCAGGGGAAGACGATCCCCCACATGGTCCTCGGCCGCTTCGGCGCCACGACCGTGAAGCTCATCCCCGCCGCGCCCGGTACGGGCGTCATCGCGGGTGCCGCGGTGCGCGCGGTGCTCGACATGATCGGCGTGCAGGACTGCCTGACGAAGGTCTACGGCTCGAGCAACCCGAAGAACGTGGTCAAGGCCACGATGGAGGCGCTCTCCACGCTCCGCACGCGCGAGCAGGTCGAGGCGCTTCGCGGAGTGACGATTCCCTCCACCTCGGTCGAAGAGGCGATCAAGCGCGGCGCGGCGTTCATGCCGTCGTCGAAGGGCGGCGAGAAGATGGCTGCTCCGAAGAACACCGTCGGCGAGGGTGAGCGTCGCGGCGGCCGTGGTGGCCGCGGCGGTCCGCGCGGCCCGCGTCGCGACTTCGGCGCTCCGGCCCCCGATGCGGGCGCGGCGCCAGCGGCTCCCGCGGCTCCCGCTCCCGAAGCAGGCGCCTGATCGGACGATTTCGATGGGTTGAGGTGGTTCCGGTCGATCCGGACCATGGGAAGACCGCCCTGGCGGGCTTCCGAGACAGACACGACAAGAACATGCACCGACGGCACCGCCGTCGTTCTGGAGAGTTCCAGCCATGATGATCCATGACATCACCGCCAAGGTCGGACCGCACAAGAAGCGCAAGCGCGTCGGACGCGGCGAAGGCAGCGGCCACGGCGGCACGTCGACCCGCGGCCACAAGGGCGCGAAGAGCCGCGCCGGTTGGAACAGCCGGCCCTCGTACGCGGGCGGCGCCACGCCGTTCGCCCGTCGCTTCCCGAAGCGCGGCTTCTCGAACGCGGGCTTCCGCACCGAGTACTACGTGGCCAACGTCCGCGACCTCGACAAGAACTTCGATGCGGGCGCGACGGTGGACATCGACGCGCTCGTCAAGCTCGGCCTCGTGCCGAACGCGAAGCTCGGCCTCAAGGTGCTCGGTGCCGGCGACATCAAGAAGAAGCTCAACGTCGTCGCTGCCGCGTTCAGCGCGAGCGCGAAGTCGAAGATCGAGGCCGCCGGTGGTTCGTGCACCGAGGTCGAGAAGAAGACCGCCAAGAGTGCGGGCGCGAAGGCTGACAAGAAGGCCGAGTGACGGGTGAGTGGCCGCGACCCGCGCGCGGCGCGGGTCGGGTCCAGTACGGAGTCTCTCGCCACGCTGGCGGGGGCTCTCGAGCGACCGAAGAGCTGAACCGATGCTGCAAGCATTCGCCAACATCTTCAAGATCCCCGACCTTCGCCGGCGCGTGCTGTTCACGCTGGGCATGATCGCGATCTACCGGATCGGTTTCCACATCCCGCTCGTGGGTGTCGACCAGTCCGCGCTGCGTGAACTCGCCGACAACGCGACCAAGGAAGGCGACGTCGGCGGCTTCGGCCGCGTCGTCGAGTATGCGTCGATCTTCTCGGGCGGCAGCCTCGCCCAGTCGACGATCTTCGGCCTCGGCATCATGCCGTACATCACGGCGTCGATCATCTTCCAGCTGCTCACCACGGTCTGGAAGCCGCTGCAGGAGCTGAAGAAGGATGGTACGTCCGGTCAGACCAAGATCAACGAGTACACCCGCTACGCCACCGTCGGCCTCTGCTTCATCCAGGGCATGATGTGGCTTGGCTACATGCGCACCCAGGGACTCGTCTCCCCGGGCATCGAGAGCGCACCCGGTGGCCTCCTCATCTTCTACACCGCCGGCATCGCCGGCCTGACCGCCGGCAGCCTCTTCCTGATGTGGCTCGGCGAGCAGATCGACAAGTACGGCATCGGCAACGGCATCTCGCTGATCCTCACCGCGGGCATCCTCTCGCGCATGCCGGTCGCTGTGCAGTGGGTTTATGACAGCTTCGGCTGGTCGATCCAGGGCGAGACCGCCTTGACGCCGCTCGGCCTCCTCCTTCTCCTCGGTGGCTTCGTGTTCGTCGTGGCGGGCGCAGTGCTCATCACCGTGGCGCAGCGCCGCATCCCGATCCAGCAGGCGAAGCACACCCGTGGCCGCAAGGTCTACGGTGGCCAGCGTCAGTACCTGCCGCTGCGCATCAACCATGCGGGCGTCATGCCGATCGTGTTCGCCAGCTCGCTCATGATCTTCCCGTCGAGCATCTTCGGATGGCTCGCGACGCGCGCCCGCGATGGCAACTGGGGTGCGGGTTGGGAGAGCTTCACGAGCTTCCTCGCGATCAACACCCAGATCGGTCAGTTCCCGTACGTGTTCATCGAGATCGCGATGATCTTCTTCTTCAGCTACTTCTGGACCACCGTCCAGTTCAGCCCGGAGGAGATGTCGAAGCAGCTCAAGCAGAACGGCGCGTTCATCCCGGGCTATCGCCCCGGACCGCGCACCGCCGAGTATCTCGAGACCGTGATGGAGCGCATCACCTACGTGGGTGCGGGGTTCCTTGCGGTGATCGCCGTCCTGCCGACCGTGATCAGCTCCGAGATGGGCATTCCGCCCGACGTCTCGCAGTTCCTCGGTGGCACCGGTCTCCTCATCGTCGTGAGCGTCGGACTCGACCTGATCCAGCGGATCGAGGCGAATCTCCTGATGCGCAACTACTCGGGCTTCCTCGCGCAGGGCGCCAACGACTCGAAGGCGCCGCGTGTCCGGAGCAGGACGGGTTGACGATGGCGGTTGCCCCGAACACCGCTTCCCGCCTTGAACCTGGCACCACCCTCCCGCGGGAGGGTTCGGTGCTTCCGGGGCGTCGCGTTTCGGAAGTGCGCTCGGGTGCGCGCAAGTCGCTTGCTCCGCGCGATGCGCGGCGCATCGAACTTCGCTCGACCACCGACATCGAGGGCATGGCCCGTGCGGGTGCGCTTGCGGCCGAAGCCCTTTCGGCAGCGCGCGCCGCGTGCGTGATCGGCACGACGACGGGTGACATCGAGCGTGTCGTGCGCGCCGCGATCCTCGCGGGTGGCGGCCAGCCGCTCTTCCTCGGCTATCGCGGCAATGCGGGTGCACGACCGGCCTTCCCGGCCTCGGCGTGCATCAGCGTGAACGAGGAACTCGTGCACGGCGTGCCTGGCGCGCGCGTCATCCGCGATGGCGATGTGGTCGCGATCGACGTGGGCGTCCGTCTCGACGGCTGGTGCGCGGACAGCGCGATCACCGTCTGTGTAGGCGACGTCGGCGCGGAGTGCCGCGCGATGGTTGCGTGCGCCGAAGCGATGCTCGCTCGCGCGATCTCGCTCGTTCGTCCCGGTGTTCGTTGGAGCACGATCGCGCGCGAGATCGAGCGCATCGCTGA
>JAJTGL010000003.1:0-13676 GCA_021297795.1 Planctomycetaceae bacterium | reverse complement strand
GGGACGTCGGGAGAGCGCGCGGGCGAGCTGGTATCGCCGGCATGCACGCTGGCGGCCGACGGATGGACGGTCGTGGTCGACTCGGGTGCGCCGAGCTGCCACGTCGAGCACACCGTGGTCGTGACGCGCGATGGCGCGCGGATCCTCACCGTTGCGTCGACGGACGCGCGGGTCCGGGAAACGAGCGATGGGGGATACCGGCGCGCCGGATGAATCGAGAACCACGCGCGGGCTCCGAGGTCTGACCCGAGCCGCGAAGGACAGTGAAGTGCGGACCTAGTCGAACCTAGGTGCACAGTCGGAAGAGCGAAGGCGAGAGACACCCAACCGAAAGCCGCAGCAAGATGGCCAAGGAAGACAAGATCACCCTCGACGCCGAAGTCACGGAGGCACTGCCCGACGCGATGTTCCGCGTCCGCCTGCAGAACGATCAGGAGATCATCGCCTACGTCAGCGGCAAGATGCGCAAGTTCTTCATCCGCATCCTGCCCGGCGACCGGGTGACGGTCGAGATGAGCCCGTACGACATGACGAAGGGGCGCATCATCTACCGATTCTGAGCCGCACCCGGAGGAGCAGGTCGTTCGGAGGGCGCGCGAGCCGCGCCAACCGGGACGTCGAAGGCAACGACCGAGAACCGAGAGCACATCACCATCCGACGCCGAATGCCTCGGATGCATCGCGCAGAAAACGACAGCTGGCCCGCTGAGAGCGGCTTCAAACCGCCGGAGAGCCACCTGGAGCTTGCTTGAGAGTCACCGACAGAAGCGCAGACAACTGCGCAGACACCAGTAAGGAGACCCCCCATGAAGGTTCGTTCCAGCATCAAGCGCCGCACCCGCGACTGCCAGATCGTGGTCCGCAAGGGCAAGCGGCTCGTCATCAACAAGAAGAATCCGCGCCTCAAGCAGCGGCAGGGCTGACTTCCCCGGGAAGTTCTGTACAATCTCCCTTCCCCCTTTGGTCGGTCCAACCGCCCGCGGGGGGGTGGGCGAGCGTGTTCGGGACGGTCTTACGACCCTCACGCAGTACCCCGCGCGGTTCCTCAGGCATGGACAGAAGGATGGCGAACGCAATCCGTTCCTCTCCACCTGAGAGCAGCAGTCAGAACGCAGTTGTTTGAGTCACGACAGTCTCAATCCAATCGCACATCACTGAAACCGACAGGCGTCCCGCTCGACGGGACCACCGGAGCCCGACATGCCCCGTATCGCTGGTATCGACATCCCTGAGAAGAAGAAGATCGGCGTCTCGCTGCGCTACGTGTTCGGCATCGGGCCGAAGGTGGCGCTCGACATCCTCCGGGAGGTCGGCATCGACCCCGAGCGTCGCACCAACGAGCTGAAGGAGCAGGAGATCGCCCAGATCACCGCCGTCATCGACGCGAAGATCGTGGTCGAGGGCGCGCTCCGTCGCCAGATCCAGCAGGACATCCAGCGCCTGAAGGACACCAAGAGCTACCGCGGTGACCGTCACCGCAAGAGCCTGCCGGTCAACGGCCAGCGCACGCGCTCCAACTCGCGCACGCGCAAGGGCAAGAAGAAGACCGTCGCCGGCAAGAAGGGCGTGAAGGGCTGATGACCGCCCTCGCTTCTCGAGGCCACGCGGTCTGCCGCGCGGCTTGAGGAGGAGAGTGGAGCCCGAACGCACGGCAATCAGTTCACAGAGCTTTCGATCACGAAGGTTCAAATCACAAGGTCGATCGCCTCACCCGCGACACCCGACCTCCAGAGACCCGAGAGACACGCCATGAGCACGCCCACCCCGGCAGCAGCATCGACCTCCAAGAAGAAGGTTCGCAAGAACGTTCTTCGCGGGATCGTGCACGTCAACGCGACCTTCAACAACACCATCGTCACCATCACCGACGTGAACGGTGAGACCATCGCCTGGGATTCGGCCGGTACGGTCGGATTCAAGGGCGCCCGCAAGTCGACTCCGTTCGCGGCCAGCCGCGCCTCGGAGAAGGCGGTGGGCAAGGCGAAGCGCGTCGGCCTCAAGGAGGTTGAGGTGCGCGTGAAGGGCCCGGGGCCGGGCCGTGAGAACGCGATCACCGCGCTCCAGGCCAACGGCCTCCGCGTGACGGCGATCGAGGATCACACCGCGATCCCGTTCAACGGTTGCCGTCCGCCGAAGAAGCGCCGCGTGTGAGTCGTGATCTCACGCATCCGGAGAAGCACTCTCCGGATGCCGGGTCGTGATGTCACGCATCCGAACAAGCACTGTTCGGATGCCGAGCAGAACAGAGCATCCCCGCCCGTCCGGCGAAAGTCGGCTCGGCGGATTTCAGAGCGTGGATTTGAGCATTGGATCCTCCGCACAGATGGCAGCCACTCGCCGACAGGGGTGGTGGTCCGAGCTGCGTGAGGTGTTGGAAGGGCGAAAGCCCGGATCTGTCGGAAGCCCCGAGTGGGCAAGGCAGGAGAAATCATGCACCTTCGCTGGCGTGGCCTCGATCTTCCCGCAACCGTCCTCCCTGACTCGAAGAGCCGGTCGGCGACCTTCGCGCGCTTCACGGCCGAGCCGTTCGAGCCGGGCTTCGGCACGACCATCGGCAACGCGCTGCGCCGCGTGCTGCTCTCGTCGATCGAGGGCGCCGCGATCACCAAGGTGAAGATCAAGGGCGTCACGCACGAGTTCTCGACGATCCCGGGTGTGCTCGAGGACGTCGTCGACATCATCCTGAACATCAAGGGCATCGTCGTCGCGATGGACGGCGACGGCCCGCGCACGATGCGCCTCTCGGCCGAAGGCCCTGGCGACGTGACCGCCGAGCTCATCGAGTGCGATGCCTCGATCGCGATCATCAACCCTGACAAGGTCATCGCCACCCTCACCGACAAGATCGACCTCGACATCGAGTTCACGGTCGAGAAGGGCCGCGGCTACATGCCCGCGAGCGAGCAGATCGCCAACGAGAACGCGCGCGGCACCGACCAGGTGATCGGCGAGATCCCGATCGACGCGCTCTTCTCGCCTGTCCAGCGCGTGCGGTTCGCGACCGAGGACACCCGCGTCGGTCAGCAGACGAACTACCAGAAGCTCACGCTCGACGTGTGGACGAACGGCACCGTGACGCCCGAGATGGCGCTCGTCGAGGCCGCGAAGATCATGCGCAAGCACCTCAACCCGTTCGTCCAGTTCGACGAGCTCGGCTCGAACGTCGTCTCCGACGATGTCGCCGCCGCCAACGAGCAGGACGACGAGATCATCCGCAAGCTGCGCATGCCGGTCAGCGAGCTCGAGCTCAGCGTTCGCGCGTCGAACTGCCTCGAGACCGCCAAGATCCGCACCGTCGGCGAGCTGGTGCAGAAGTCCGAGGACGACCTCCTGGCCGTCCGCAGCTTCGGCAAGACCTCGCTCAAGGAAGTCAAGTCGGAGCTCGAGAAGATCGGTCTCCACCTCGGCTACCCGGTTCCCGATGGCCTGCTGAACGGCTGAGCCGTCGGCGGGACGAGTGGCGGGACAAACGAAACGACAGATCGGCGGCGCGTGACGTTCGCGCAGCCAGTTGGAAGCAGTAGGTAAGAAGTCGTCACGAACGACAGAAAGCTCGGGCCGGCCCTGATGGCCGGACCCAGAGAGGAACGAGTCATGCGTCACCGAGTATTTGGCAAGCAGCTGTGCGTGAAGGAAGACCACCGTCGCGCGATGCTCCGCAACCTCGCCGCCGGTCTCTTCGAGCACGGCCAGATCGAGACCACCCTTCCCAAGGCGAAGGCCGTGCAGCCCTTCGTCGAGAAGCTCATCACCATGGCCAAGCGGTCGGGCCTCTCGACCCGCCGCGCCATCGCTTCCCGGATCAACGACCGCGCGGTCTTCGCGTGGGTCGCCGACCCGAACACGAAGGAAGAGAAGAAGAACATGCACAACCTCTGGGATCTTCCCTCGGAGGACGCGATCGAGTTCAACCGCTACGGTGAGCTCCGCAAGGCCCCGCGCCTCGTGCAGCACCTGATGTCGAAGGTCGCGCCGCTCTACGCGGATCGCGCCGGCGGATACACCCGCATCATCAAGCTCGACAAGCGCCGCGTCGGCGACCAGACCGACCTCTGCATCCTGCAGCTCGTCGGCAAGGAAGAGGGCCCGCAGGTCAGCGGCCGCCGCTCGAACCGTCGCCGCATGGCCGACAAGCGCACGGCGTACGCCGCCGAGGCGCGCAAGAAGGGCGCTGAGCCCGCCGCCAAGTCCGAGTGACGCGTGCATGATGCATGCATGACACATGCATGCATCATGCATGACACGCGAGAGTACTCGCGCGCCGCACGCCGTCCCGCCAGTGAGATTCCACCGCCCCGCGCTTGCGCGGGGCGGTGTTCATTTCGAGCGGGCATGTTCGCCGTCGGGCATCTCGTCGCATCCATCGAGGCCGCCGCCTGCGATCAAACGACGCGGCATCGGCCCGCCGGAAGAAGCGATCCTTCGAGCGCTTGGATCCGTTCGAAGAAGAGGATGTCGGCGCGGTTCAGCGCCCGGACCTCCTCGATCTCGTCGTCGCTCGGACCTCGTTCGCCTTCCGGTGCGCCGTTGGCGATGCCCACCTTCGGCGCCGCGAGGAGATGCGCACGGTCGAGCAGCGCGCGGGGAATCGCACGCCAGCGCGCCTCGCCGTCGCGCACGTACAGGCAGGCCGCGCGGCGTACCGCGCGCGCGAAGTTCTCGAAGCGATCCATCGTTCCCGCGATGTCGAACTCGCGCGCGAGGAACTCGATCGCCGCATCGACCGCGGCGCGCGGATCGCGCGCGATCTCCTCGCGAGGGATGCGGGACAGCTGGAAGGTGTAGTAGTTGCGCGCGCCAGGGACGCGCGGATCCCGCGCGAATGCCGCCAGTCCCAGCGATTCCGCGGTGACGAACGGGTGATGCACGTGCTTCGGTTCCTGCAGCACGTAGCGATGGAAGCTGAGGACGCGCGCGACCGGATCCCGGAAGCAGGTGATGCGCATCATGTCGGGGCGTACGAGACCGATGACATCGCGCGCGCCGTGTCCGACCACCAGTTCGACCGCATGCCGGCGATGCTCGTCCAGCGAGGCGAAGCCGGCGATGCGCTCGGCATTGCCGAGCCCCTCGAGGCCGAGGGTTCGATCCGGTGCATAGTGCCCGCGAAGCCAACCCGTGAACGCCGTCCCGCCGCATCGTGGCATGTGGTCGAAGAGCAGGGGGCGCGGGACGAACGAGCGCATGGATCCGTGCGGATCCTACTGCGTTCGGGGATGGAGCCTTTCTCCGCCGACGCGATCACGAAGGCTGCGGTGCGGCACGACGGTGGTGGTCCTTCCTTCGACGGAGGCCGTCGGGCGGCGCCTCCGACTCTCAGCGCTCGGCGTCCGGTCCGAGCAGAAGCTGGAGGAACTGCTCGTTCTCGAATCCCGCCGATCCCGTGAGCGGGCCAAATCGCACGATGGTGAGCCCGTGCTCCGGCAGGATCAGGAGTCGCTGCTTCCCCTTTCCCGCGGCGCTGTAGCCGATGGCAGTCGCCGGCCCTCCATCCGTCTCCGCATGCGACCCTTTGCCGGAAGCGGTTGTCGGCGCACGCGTCTCCGATGCTGCGTCGCCCGTGTTTCCGTTGGCCCGTCCCTGTGCGCGCTCGCGAAGCCGCTGCGCGAGGCGACGGCCGATCGGTCCATCGCGGGCCTCGAGACGATCGGCGAGGAGGCCGTCGGCCACGTCGTCCTCCTCGTTGCCCGCGCCCGGCACAAGCAGCCACCAGGTGAGGCCGTAGCGCTGGTTCGGACCGGTCGCGCGCAGCATCTCGGCGACCAGTTCGGGTGCAAGCAGCGACTTTCCCTCGTGCGTGCCGCCGTTGCGCAGGAACTCGCCGAAGCGCGCCCACTCGGCGGCGTTGAGCCGGCAACCGCCCGCGAAGTTCGCGTTGCCCGCCTCGTCGCGCGTGAAGGACGGATGGATCCCGATCGGGGTGAAGATGCGCCGGTCGAGGTACGCCTCGAGGTCGGCGTCGCCGGTCTTCGCGGCGGCGAGCTTTCGCTTGAGCAGTTCACCGAACACGTAGAAGGAACTCGGTCCGTAGATGAAGCGCTCACCCGGATCGGCGAGGCTGCGCGCGGCGACCGATGCCTTCGCGCGGTCGGTGACGCCGGCCTCCCGCGCATTCGCGCGCGAGTCGATCGTGCTCGAGAGTCCCTCGAGACCGCTCGAGAGCGTGAGGAGCTGACGGATGGTCACGCCCGCCTTGCGCGGATCATTCCTCCACTCGTGGATCGTCGCGCTGACGGGTTCATCGAGCGACAGGAGCCCGTCGGCGACCGCGCACATCGCGGCCACGCCGCAGAAACTCTTCGTACCGCTCGCGAGCAAGTGGGGTGATTGGACGGTGAACCCCGGTGCGGTGTCCTCGAACACGGGCGTCCCGTGAAGGAGGACGAGCAACACCTCGCCGTCGTTCGCGCGGGAGTATGCCGCTGCCTCGCGGCAGCGCGCGAGGAACTCCTCGCTCGCGGCCGGTTCGGCCAGTGCGGAAGACTCCGAGGATCGCGCGGGCGCCGATGGGGGAGTGGCGGGTGCAGTCGAAGCAGGCGAAGGCGCGGGGGCTGTGTCCGAAACGCGCACGGGCGGTTGCTCGCCCCGCTCCCCGCGGGTGCACGCCGCGAGCGTGAGCAGTGTTCCAAGCAAGGCGCACAGCAAGGGGGCTCGAACGGCGGCGATGGGTGCGTGCGGCGTTCGCATGGTGAGTTTCGAACGAGGGTTGCGAGCGGTGATTGCCGTGGATGCGGTCGTGGAGGGCCGAAGGGGTTTCGGCGACCCGGTTCTCGGTACACTTCGCCCCCATGTTGGCCGAACTCGACACGATGGAACGCGAGGCACTCGACGAACTGGGAGCGGTGGCCGACGCCGCCGCCCTCGAAGCCTACCGCGTCCGCTGGCTTGGCACGAACGGCCGTCTGCGTGGCGCAATGGATGCCCTGAAGACGGTTCCCAAGGAGTCGAAGCCGGCCGTCGGCAAGCGGCTCAACGAGGTGAAGGCGGCGATCGAGGCGGCCTTCAACGCACGCCGCGACACCGCCGCCGCGGCACCCAAGGGGCCGCCGGTCGACGTCACCGAGCCCGGCCTCCCGGTTGGCGAAGGCGCACGCCACGTGCTCGCGAAGACGATCGACGAGATCGTCGACGTGCTCGGTCGGATGGGCTTCGCGGTCGCCGACGGCCCCGAACTCGAGGACGAGTGGCACAACTTCAACGCGCTCAACATCCCCGACAGCCACCCCGCGCGCGGTCCGGCGGACAACTTCTTCCTCGGTGGCGAGGTCGCGGGAAAGCTGCTGCTTCGGACGCAGACGTCGACCGTGCAGATCCGTGCGATGGAGACGATGAAGCCGCCGCTCAAGGTGTGCGCCATCGGCCGCGTCTATCGACCCGACGCGCACGATGCGACGCACTACTCGATGTTCCACCAGGTGGAGGGTCTGTACGTCGACCGCCGCGTGTCGATGGTCGACCTCAAGTCGACGCTCGTTCAGTTCGCGAAGGCGTTCTTCGGCCCGGAGGCCGAGATTCGGCTGCGTCCGAGCTTCTTCCCGTTCACCGAGCCGAGCGCGGAGCTCGACATGAAGATGCGCGTCATGCGCAACGGCGTGCCCGAGTGGCGCTGGATCGAACTCGGAGGGTGCGGCATGGTCGATCCGAACGTCTTCAAGTCGGTCGGCATCGACCCGGAGGAGTGGACCGGCTTCGCGTTCGGCCTCGGCATCGAGCGCGTCGCGATGCGCAAGTACGGGATCGGCGACATCCGTCTGCTCTTCGAGAACGACGCGCGGTTCCTCCGACAGTTCGCGTGATCATGGTCGACGCGATGCGAGCAGGTTGGGCAGGCATGCGCGCTCGGAGCAGGTGAGAGGAGCGACGAACGCGCGCGGCCGGGGTGACCCGGCCGCGCGCTTCTTCATTTCCCCCGTCTTTGACCCCGTCCTTTCACTCCATCTCTTCTCCCATGGGGCACTCGTCTCGCCCGATCCCCTCCAGGACGGCGGTATCGATGGGTCGTGCGGGCGGCTCACTCCATCGGGAAGTTGCGGAGATCGCGCCGACGCGATCCGCGCGAACCCGAGAACACGCTGGGCACCGCGCGCGTGCCGAGCAGCATGTGCAGCGGCGTGCGGTCGTGACCGGCGATCATGGCTCCGTCAAGCGTCGGATGCGTGAGGAGCAGATTGGTGCCGTGGCCAACGGTCCGGCGCTCGGTCCATTCGCCAGTGACCGTTTCCTGCATGATGCCGCGAGCCTGCGCCTCGGCATCGCAGCCATGTTGCCGCGTGCGCGCAGCGCCGGCCTTGGTTCGTCGGACGACGTCCCAGGACAGCAGCGCCGAGTCGCGGAGATCGTGGTAGACGTGCTGGAACCAAGCCGGGTCGGCGAAGACGTCGCCCGCGATGAACTCATCCCGCATGAAGACGAGCATGCCGCAGGCGCCTTGGGCCGCGTTGTCCGCGGCTTGGATCGCCTCGAGGCTCACGACGCCGGGTCCTCCCGGCCCATCGCGGAGAATCGCGGTGCGCCGCGTGCGCAGCCGTGCCGCCTGTCGTTCGCACCAGCCATGACGATGGAGCAGGGCCTCGCGATCGCTCGCGCTCTCGTCGGGGCCGGGGATCGGCGCATTCGCGAGCGCGCTGGTGATCCGGTGCACTTCCTCCTCGAGCGCCCGCAGCTCTTCCTCGATCGCGCGCAGCTCCTGCGACAGATCAGTCCGGGGCGCCTCGACGCGGGCGCCGGGATCGGCGAAGTCGGTTGGTGCATCGGCACGAGAGGCTCGCTGCGACCGGGAGTGCGAGAGGGTCGCGAGCAGATCGTGGCTGGCGCTGCGCGCACCGACCGCCCGCTCCATCGACATGATCTCGTCCCAGACCGCGAGCTGGTCGGCGACCACCGCGCGGTCCGCCCGTCGGCACGCGTGCGCATCGCGCATCTTCATGGTGCGCACGCTGAGCGGCTCGATGCCGCCGTGCTGGAATCGGGTACGCGGACCGCCGTTCCAGCGTCCCTGCTCGACGCACGTCACCGGAATCTGGGTGCTCGCGCCGGCAGAGACCAGCACGTCGAGGTTGATGCCGCGGTTCTGCTTGCCACCCTTGACGATCTGGCCGGCGAGCAGCAGGAAGTCGAGCCCCGATTCGTTGCGCGCGAGGAGGTAGGGCACCGATCCGCTGGTCGAGACCTCCTCGATCACGAGTCCGGCATCCAGAGCGCCGGGCGTCGAGGTGCTGCCGGAGGCCGGGGTGCCGAAGAGCCGTACGGTGTCCAGCGCGATCGGACGCGAGCTCGGGTAGACGAAGGCGAACTCAAGCCCCGGAGCGAGTCGGGTTTCATGCACTCGGGCCTTTCCGGGGACGATAGAATCACTTGTGAGAAAATCGAAGTTGACTGCACAGGAAGCCGTGGTCATGCACGCGCCTTTCCCGCCAAGAGGCGGACTTTTGGTTCTTTTCTGCCCATTTCACCCCGGATTTCGGGGAGAACACACGTGGAGGAAGCGCTGTCCCAGATGGGCCATCGCTCGGACAAAAGTACTCATGGATGATCAGAAGTCAAGCGATCGAACTTGATTCGGAGAAAAATGGGCATATGGTCTCGCGCAACGGTCGACGATGGAATCGTCGCAGGGCTGGGGGTGAGAGAGGGCCAATGGGGCCGTCCCAGTGCCGTGGCAAGCGAGAGAAGGGTCTGCGGGCGGTCCGCAGCCCCCTGGGCGCCCCGTCGGGGTCAGCCTGCGTGGGACAGGTCGGGATGAACCAGCCGGCGGAGGGAGGCGGGGCATCGCCGGGTGCAGCGCGACATTCCCTCTGCTGTCCTCAAGATGCCCGGCACAGTGGCGCGTCACCGCGGATACTCCGCCGTCAGGGGCGGGCCATCGCGGGTTGGTTCGTCTCAGTCTCTGGGCACGATGTCCCGAGGCTTGAGGTTTGAGGTTTGTGGGCCGGTCAGAGCCGAGATCCGATGCAACGTCCACGTCCGCGCAACTTCTCGATCGCGCTCATCGTGTTCGTCCTCACGCCGCACGGCGAGGTCGCAACGGTGGTGGGTGCGCCGATGGATCTCGACGAACTCCTCAAGGCTCAGCACGAGTCCCAGCGCGAGTCTCCGCACGGAGGCCCGAGACCCCTCGCCAGCCCCCCGTCAGTCGGTGGGTCGCCGTTCCCGCTCTTCTCCGCGCGTTTGCGCGATGCGCTCTGCGATGCGCTCCGCGCGCGGGTTCCCTCGCTCGAGGTGACGACGCGTCTGCATCCCTTGATGCCGAGGTTCCTTGCGGACGGCGCGATCTGCATTCCGCTCTGGACCGCGGGACGGATCTCCGATGCCGTGGGCCTTCGTCCTGACCGGGGATTGGCCGACCTTGCGCGTGCGATCGGCGATCCGACGATCGAGGCAGAGGCAGAGGCTGAGTTTCGTCGTCGGCTCGCGTCCGATCCGATCGCACACCAGATGGTGGGGGAGGCAACCCGACTGCGCGCCGTCGCCTCCGACGAGGCCCAGCGCGCGCTCCCGCCCGGCGAGGTACCTCCGATCTTCGCGCTGCTCCCGACGGTCTTCACGATCGACCAGCTGCGATTGGCGGCGGCTCCGATGGCGATGGCCGCAGGTGCCGAGCTCGAGCGCTCGAGCAACTTCCGCCGCCGCGTGACCGACTTCATCGAGTCGGGCGTGCTGGCAGATTGCGGGGAGGCCGCTGGGGCGACCCATCGAGGCAGACCACCTCGCCTGTATCGGTTCGACGCGGCGGGATGGGAGGAGTGGATCCACCGTCGGTCCCAGGCGCACCGGCTCGAGGAAGATGGTGTCCGTTTCGACATGGCTGCTCGCGAGGATCGGATCGCCGAATTCGCGCCGCGGGAGCCCGGGATCGAGCCGTCGTTTCCTCCAAGCGCCTTGTCGGTGGAGCGATCCGACGACGCGATCTACAGCCGGGGGGAGCCGAATCAACCGGATCGGTCTCGCAGGATGCTGGCGCGCCAGCTGCGGTACGAGATCAACTGGGCCGGGCGGGAAGGGGTGAGGCCGCGCGAGCCGCGCGTCGAGGAACTCGAGCGGCAGGTCGAGCGGCTTTCCGGCGAGGTGCAGGCCGGTCGCGAGCAGATGTCGGAGCTGATGCGGATGCTTGGTGCCGAACTGCGCGCGCGTCGCTCGGGCGACGAGGAGTCGCGAAGGTAGACTCGCGGCCCATGAGCCTGCGGCAGAAGACGACCAGGGCGGCAGCGTGGCAGTTCGCCGCGCGGCTCTCCGACCGCGGACTGCGGTTCGCGGCGAGCGTGGTGCTTGCGCGCATGCTCGCACCCGAGGACTTCGGCGCGCTCGCGGCGGTGCTCGTGGTTTCGGGCATGGTCGAGGCGATCACCTACGCGGGCGTCGACCAGGCGATCGCGCAGTCCTCGCGCAGCGCCGATCCACGGTTCCTCGGTTCTGCATTTCGCATTCTGGCGATTCGCGGGCTGCTGATCTCGCTCGGAGTCTTTCTCGCGGCGCCGTTGGTCGACTGGTACTACGGCCGCGAGGACCTGACATGGCTCGTGCGCATCGTCGCGCTGTCGTCGCTTGTCGCCGGTGTCGCGAACCCGTGGATACACAGCGAACGCAAGGAACTGCGCCTGCAGCCGTTCTCGATCTCGATCGTGGCGGCGGGGCTTGCGCAGATCGGGGTCTCGATCGTCGGCGCATGGCTCGGTTTCGGTGCGATGGCGCTTGCCCTCGGCACGCTGGCGGCATCGTTCGCCTCGACGATCACGGGCTGGCTGCTTGTCCCGCGCAAACTCGACATCTCATCCGATCCCGAGGCGATGCGCGAGCTGCGGTCGTTCGCGGGCCGTGCGGCGGGCATTCCGTTCCTGATCGCGCTCTTCCTCCAGTTGCCCGGTCTGGTGCTCGGGCGGGCGACGGGGCTGACGGAACTCGGCATCTTCACGCTCGCACAGCGGCTGACATCGCTTCCCGGCGAGATCGCGCTTCCGATCTTCGGCAGCGTGCTGAGCCCGGCCTATGCCCAGATCCGGGAGGATCGCGAGCGATTGAAGCGCGTGTGGATGCTCGCCGTCTCGGGCGTGGCGCTGCTGGTGGCGCCGGCGGTCGCGGCCGTCGCGGTGCTCGATGGACGCGTCCCTGCGGTTGTGTATGGCGATCGCTACGCCGGGCCCGCGGGCGTCGTTGCGCTGCTCGCCGTCGCGTCGTGGTTCTCGGTGATCGCCAGTTGCTGCGGTGCGCTCTTCTGGGGTGTCGCGCGGCCGGATCTCGACCGGGTGGTGATGGCGATCCGCCTGATCGTCGCGCTCGGCGTCGGCGTGTTCGCGACCGCGCGGTGGGGTGCGGTCGGTTTCGCCGGGGCGTTCGCGCTGGCGCACGCGGTGTCGGCCGGTCTCTCGATCCACTTCGCGCGGCGGATCGTCGGTGCGACGTGGGGCTCGGTGGCACGGGCGCTCGCCGGGCCGATCGGCGCCGCAGCCCTCGTGGCCGCTGTCTCGCATCTGGCGATGCGCATCGCCGAATCACGCGGATGGGTCGGCGTCGCGCCCGTTGCGATCGTGCTGGCGTTCGCCGGTTGGTCGATGCTGGTGTTCGCCTTCCGCATGCGGAGGTCGGTGCGTGGCTGAGCTTGCCCCGGGATCCGTCCGCATCGGCCGTCTGCACTGGCTCGTCGCCGCGGCGCCGCTCCTGCTCGTGATTCCCGCGCATGTGTTCGTCGACGAGCGCGTCGCGCACTGGGCGCGCGGGAGGGCGCTCGAGAAGTCGGCCGCGATCCAGGCCGCGACCGAGGTCGGCGAGAGCACCTGGTGGCTGATCGGTGCGGCGGTGCTGTTCGCGGCGTTCGCGTTCGCGAAGAGGCACAACGCCGCGCGGTGGGCGTTCGCCTTCTTCGTGGCGATCGCGGGCAGCGGGCTCGTCGGCAATCTGCTCAAGTTGATCTTCGGCAAGGCCCGGCCGGAGAAATTGTTCGAGGCCGGGTGCTTCGGCTTCACGCCGTTCAGCTACGGGTATGACGTGAACAGCTTCCCGAGTGGACACGCGACGACGTTTGGCGCGCTTGCGATGATGTTCGCGCTGCTCTTTCCGCGGGCCGGATGGCTCTGCATCGCCCTTGGTGCGTGCGGGGTGTCGACGCGCGTCCTCATCCAGGCGCACTACGTGAGCGATGTCTGCGCGGGGTTCGCGCTTGGCATGCTCGGTGCGCTTGCGGTGTTCACCGTGTGGCGGCGCCGCTGGCCGTCGAGCGTGCCTGTGCGCGGTCGCTGGGTGTGAGGGTGGTGGCGGACAGGACTGGCGAGGGGCGGATCGACTCCGATGTCCGGTGTTCCGCAGACTTCGTCTGCGGGCATACGGATCGAACGGAATCCTGAAGCTGGTGAACACCCCCGACGAGCGTGAGAGTCGAGTTTCCCTCACTCGGATACGAAAGTCACGTGTGCCCGTCGAAGGAGGGGAAGCCGCCGCAGCGGCGAGCGCTCAAGTCACGAATCGTCATCTCCGCCAGAGCGAGCCGCCGCAGCGGCGAGCGCTCAAGTCACGAATCGTCATCTCCGCCAGAGCGAGCCGCCGCAGCGGCGAGCGCTCAAGTCATTCGCGCTCCGCACTCGCCCGGCTCGAAGAGATGGACATGCGCAGCATCGAACGCGATGCCTGCGGCCTCGCCCTCGCGCAGCGCGCGCGTCGCGTCGGCGTCCAGCCGCGCCACCACGCGT
>JAJTGL010000068.1 GCA_021297795.1 Planctomycetaceae bacterium | reverse complement strand
GCGGCCGCGGCCGCCGCCGCCGCGCTGGCCGCAAACCGCTTCACGCCCGAGACCGCTGCCGCCGCTCGCGCGGCGAAGGCCGCGAAAGCCTCGCAGCCGACGAATGCGCCGACACCCGCCGTGATGAAGTCGACGACTGCGAATCCGAGCGCGGGTGGAGCCGCTCGCGAGCGTGCTCGCGTCGAGTCGATCTCGACGCCCGTCAAGACGCCCGCGGCCGCGCCAGCGGCCAAAAGCGTGAAGGTTGCCGCGAAGCCGGGCCCCGAGGCCGACTCCAGGAGTGTGGCGAAGCCTGGCGCGTCGGTGCCATCGGAGAAACCCGTGGCGAAGACGAAGTCCGTCGCGGCCGTGGAGGCGAAGCCGACCGCACCGGCGACCGCCGCGAAGAGCGCCGAGAAGTCCACGCCCAATCCCGTCGCGAAGGCCGCTCCGCCGAAGCCTTCGTCCAAGCAGTCGACGGCTCCCGTCACCCCGACCAACGCGACGTTGGATGTCGCGGCCGTGAAGCACGAGGTACAGGCTGCGACACCTGCACGAGCTGCAGCGAAGTCCGAGCCGAAGCCCGACGCGAAAGTCGCCGCGAAAGTCGACGCGAAGTCCGAGCCCGCCGAGGCCTCCGACACGGAGTCGGTCGACACCTCGCATCCCTTCCGCGCGGCGCTGCGCGCACGAGGCGGCTGACCGATGACCGATGCGCCCGCGACGGCCGACGTCGCGCGATCGGCGTTCGGGCACGAGATCCGCGCCCGTCGCGCGTGGCGTGTGGTCCTCGTCGCCTACCTCGTGCCGATCACGGTGCTCACGCACTGGCCGCGCTTCGGCGTCGGTGGCGCCGGCATGGTCGACAAGTTCGTCCACTTCGTCGCCTTCGGCGCGCTGGCGTGGATGGCGATGCATGCGGCTCCGCGCGGCCGGGCGTTCATCGCATGGGCGCTCGCCGCGGCCTGGGTCTACATCGACGAGGTCACGCAGGCGCTCGAGATCCTCGGCCGCACCTTCAGCCTCGCCGACATGATCGCCGGGTGGATCGGCGTCGCGATGGCGGGGCTTCTCTTCCTCGTGCGCACCTGGCGGCGTCCGCATGGCTCGCGCGCGGCGATCGATGCGGCGATGTACGGAGAACCCGGCGCATGGCTCCGCGCCGCCGTGATCGCGGTCGTCGCCTCGGCGATCGTCGCGGGTGCGATGTTCGCCGCACGCGTGGCGCGCGGCGAGCCCGCCAACTTCCCGACCGCGGTGTATCCGATCGGTTTCGGCGCGCTCGTCGGGCTCATGGTCGCCACCGGCATCGGAGAGTGGCGCGCCCGCGCTCGGCTCGGGATCGCCGCACCGACCTTTCCGTGGCCCACGGCGCTTGCTGCGGTGCCCGTGCTCGCGGGCGTGCTCTTCCTCGCGTACCTCGGTTTCTCGGGCTGGATGTTCGGTGAGCCGGTTCCGGAGGACCGGGTGACGGATCACGAGGGGTTCCTCGTCCTGCGCGAGGGGTTCCTGCTGGTCGCGGTGGTTCTCTCCGCCGAGGCGACGCGGGCGTGGTGCACGCGTGTCACGACGTCGGCGACACGCGGCGCCCCCCGCGCATCCGCCTGACCTCGCTACGCTGCGCGCGATGGGCCGCCACGTCATCATCGTCGGAGCAGGAATCGCGGGACTCGCCGCCGCACGCACCCTCCTCGAGCAGGGCTCGACCTGCGAGATCATCGAGGGCTCGAACCGCGTCGGCGGCCGGGTGGCGAGCGATCTCGTCGAAGGCTCGATCGTCGATCGCGGTTTCCAGATCTACCTCTCCGCGTATCCCGAGGGGAAGCGATTCCTCGATCTGCGCGCACTCGATCTCAAGGCCTTTCCGCCTGGAGCGCTCGTGTGGAACGGCGCACGCGCGGCAACCGTCGCGCATCCGACCCGTGAACCGCTCGCGGCGCTTGCGGGGGTCCTCCTCGGCGTCGTTCCGCCCGGCGACGCACTGCGCATGCTGCCCTTCGCACGGCGCGCACTCGCGGGCCCCGCGGACGGCCCAGGCCCAGCCGGACAGACGGCGCTTGCACGGCTTCGCGAGGCGGGACTCTCGTCGCGCACGATCGACGGCTTTTTCCGAGCGTTCTTCGGCGGCGTCTTCTTCGACCGGTCGCTCTCGACCGACGCCGGCCGGCTCGACTTCCTCCTGCGCATGTTCGCGGAGGGTTTCGCCTGCGTGCCCGCGAAGGGCATGGGCGAGATCGCGCGACAGATGGCTTCGAACGTGTCGTCTGCCGGCATTCGCCTCGGCGTGCGCGTCGATCGGGTCGAAGCGCGCTCGGTGACGCTCGAGTCGGGCGAGCGCATCGCTGGCGATGCGGTCCTCCTGGCAACCGGCGCACACGACCTCGCGCGGCTCGTTCCCGCGTTGCCCGAAATCGCGTGGTGCGGCACCTTCGCCGCATGGTTCGAGACCCCGGATCCACAGCTGCTGCCGCGATGGCTCGTCCTGAACGGGTCGGGCCGGGGCGCGTTCAACCACGGAGCCGCGATGAGCTCGATCGCGCCGAGCTACGCGCCGGTCGGGCGCGGGCTCTTCGTCGCCAACACCACGTTTCTTCCGCGCGATGCCGATCTCTCATCGGATGTCGCGGCCGACATGCTGCTCACCCTGCGCGCGATCCTCGGCCGCGAGGCGACCGAGGGCTGGAAGCTCGTGGCGGCACAGCGCATCCGGCACGCGATTCCACGACAGTGGCCTGTCGACGTGGCCGACGCGTCGCGCCTGCGCGCCGACCTGCTCTCGCAGGTGCTGCCCGCGGGTGTCTCCGTCGCGGGCGACCATCTCGAGGATGCGTCCATCAACGGGGCGATGCGCTCGGGCCGCCGAGCGGCCGAGGCGATCCTCGCGCTGCGGTGAGAGTCACGCCCGCATCGGTCTCTCCTCGGCCGCGCCATGCCGGCGGCGGGTGGAAAGCGGCTCCGCGATGTATCCTCCGCGCATGCCTCCCACCCGATGGCGACCCGGATCCTTCAGGACTGCGCTCGGCGCGGCGCTTCTTGCCGCCACCGCGCCGCTTCTCGCCGCGTGCTCGCACGACGCGATGCTGCTCGAGTCCGACGTGCCCGTCCCAAGCGGGATGTCGACCGTGCGCAGCGCCGACATTCGACGCAGCGGCGGCACGGTCAGCGGCGGCCGCTTCATCCTCGCCGGTCCGGTCGACGATGCCGGTGCGCTGATGGTCGCCACGCGCGAGCGCTTCGCCGGCAGCGGATGGACGACCGTCGAGATCAAGGACGGACTCGATCACTCCGAAGGAATCTTCACGAAGGACGCTCGCCGGGCGCGGCTCACGATCGATCGCCGCGCGCTCGAGCCCGACATGTCGAGTGGTTCGCTCGAGATCGGTCCGGTCGATGCCGGATCTGCGCAGGGCGCGACGCCTGCCGCCACGGGCGCGGGCAATGCCGAGGCGGGCACGAAGCCCGCGGGGTGAGCGCGAGCCTCGATGCCTGCATGGGCAGGCATCGGCGCAGGAGCCCGGCGCGTCCGGCTCCAGGGGCTTCTGACGGCTTTCCGCGGCAAAGGAACGGATTCCGATGGCCGGCGAACGATTCGAACATCACGCGCGCCTGATGAGCGTGCTCACCTTCGTGAGCCGCATCACCGGCCTCGTGCGCGACGGCGCCCTCGCCGCGGTGTTCGGCGTCGGTCCGATCAACGACGCCTTCGCGTTCGGCTTCCAGATCCCGAACCTCTTCCGGCGGCTCTTCGGCGAGGGTGCGCTGTCGGCGGCGTTCCTGCCGAGGTACAGCGAACTCGTGCGCGACGATCCCGAGGTCGCGCGGCGGTATCTCGGCCTCGTGCTCGCGCTGCTCGCGGGTCTTCTCTGGATCATCGTGCTCGCGGGCGAGATCGGGCTCTTCCTCGCGTGGCTCGGCGCGCCCGAGGTCTCGTACACGTTCGGACCCGCCGTGCGCCATGGCGGCGTGCCGATCCCGATGGTCGGCGTCAGCTACGCGCGGCTCTCGTACGAGCTGACGATGATCATGCTGCCGTACATGCCGCTCGTCTGCATCGTCGCGATCGGCGGGGCGGCATTGCAGGTGCATGGGCGCTTCGGCCCGATGGCCGCGGCGCCGATCGTGCTCAACCTCGCGTTCATCGCGGCGATCCTCGGGTTCGGTCCGTGGGCGCTCGGCGGCGTCCTTCCCGGGGGCGCTCTTTCCGCGGAGGCCCACGTGCGGGTGGTCGCCGCCAGCGTGCTCGTGTCGGGTGCGATCCAGGTGGCGTGGACGCTGCGCGTCCTTCGGATCGCGCACCCGTCGTGGGCGCTGCGCGACGCCACCGCGTGGGTGTCGGTGCGCGCCACGGTGCTCGCGGCCTTCCCGATGATGCTCGGTCTCGGCGTCCTCCAGATCAACACCGCGATCGACGGCCTCATCGCAAGCTGGCCGACCTACGTCGGACCCACCATCTTCGGCTACCCGTATCCGCTCGAGGAAGGCGCGATGTCGAGCCTCACCTACGCACAGCGGCTGTACGAGTTCCCGCTCGGAGTCTTCGGGATCTCGATCGCGACGGCGGTGTTCCCGCTGCTCGCCAAGCAGAACAACGACATGGCGGCGTTCGCGGCCACGCTCCGGCGCGCGCTGCGGCTCACGGTCTTCATCGGGCTTCCGGCAAGCGTCGGCCTCATCCTCACCGCGCGCGAGTCGGTCGGCACGCTGTTCCAGCGCGGCAACTTCACGCCGGAGGACACGCGGCGCGTGGCGTGGGTGCTCATCGGATTCGCACCCGCGATCTGGAGCTACCAGATGGGCCACATCTTCACGCGCGCCTTCTACGCGCGGAAGGAGGCGATGACGCCTGTCTTCGTCGCGCTCGGCATGGTGGTCCTGAACATCGCGCTCAACGTCACGCTCATCTTCACGCCGCTCCGCGAGGCGGGGCTCGCGTGGTCGACGGCGATCTGCTCGATGCTCCAGTCGGTGATCCTCCTCCGGATCCTCACGCGACGCGTGCCAGGCTCGATGGACCGCGAGGTGGTGGGGGGATGGTTCCGCTGCGTGCTCGCGACGGCGGCGATGGCGGTCGCGGTGGTCGCCGCGACGCCGCTCGCTCCGGTTGGTGAGACATGGAGCGATCTCGCCACGGCGCTCGCCGTCAAGATCGCCGTCGCCGTCGTCGTCTACGGGATCGCCTGCCGCCTCCTCGGCATGCCTGAACTCGGATGGCTCCTGCGCCGGGGCCGCTCCAGTAGCTGAGAACCGGGTCGGACCTGCCGGAACAACCGTCAATCCTCGCAGGATCCGCCCTTCGGTTTCAGCGGATGGGGAATCTGGCCGATGGGCGGGGTGGAGACCTCCCCCCGATGAGCGAGCGATCGCTTCATGTCGCACCCTTTCCGCAGCAGACCGTGGCGTCCGAAGAGCCGCCCACGTCCGGTCGCGTCGATGTCCTCGCGTTGATCGCCGAGGTCGAGAAGCGCCTTGGCGACGTGCGTGCGCAGGTCCACGGACAGCACGAGGACGGCACCGCGCTCACCCGCGAGCGCGATCGCCTTCGCGGCGAGATCGAGATCCTCGAGAACGAGCGCTCGCGCCTTCTTGCACGTCAGCTGTCGCTCGAGTCGCAGCTCGCCGAGGCGAGGGCGACCGAGGCCGATGCCCAGGCGCTGGTCGAGCGCGTGAAGGCCGAGGCGGAGCGCGTGAAGATCGACGCCCAGCGTGATCTCGAGCGCCTCGCGGCCGAGGCGCGCGATGCGCGCACCGCGCTTTCCGGCGAACTGATGCTCGAGTTCGAGCGGCGTGCCGGCGAGGCCGCACGTCGGTTGGCCGATGCCGAACGTACCGCGCAGTCGATGGCGCTCGAACACGCGAACCGCGTGCAGGAGCTGCACGCCGAGCTCGCGCGTCTCGCGACGTCGCTGACGGATGCCGAGCACGCGAAGGCATCGCTCGAGGCCGAGCGCGATGCGCTCCTCGCGGAGCGTGCTGTTCTTGCGGATCGATGCAGCGATCTCTCGCAGGCGTGCACGATCCTCGAGGGCGACTGCGACGCGCTGCGCGTGGATTTCGACGCGCTGCGCGTGGACCGCGACGCGCTGCGCGTGGACCGCGACAGCGCGATCAGCGAACGCGATCTCATCGCCGCGGAGCTTGCCGCGCGCAACAATGAGCTTGCCGCTGTTTCCGCAGAACTTCGCGCGCAGAGCGAGGAGCTCGCGCGACAGACCGACGATTTCGATGGGATCTCGGAAGGGCAGCATGCGATGGAGGCGCGGCTCGACGCCGCGCGCGCCGAGTGCACGCAGCTGCAGGCCGAGGTCGAGGGACTTCTGCGCGAGCGCGATCTCCTGTCGAAGCGCCTGGGCGAGGCCGAGACCGCGGTTCGCGTCGCCGAAGACGCCGCGCACGCCGCAGCCGCGCAGG
Source organism: Planctomycetaceae bacterium (assembly GCA_021297795.1). Lineage (GTDB taxonomy): Bacteria > Planctomycetota > Phycisphaerae > Phycisphaerales > SM1A02 > QWPT01. The sequence continues at coordinate 8,393 of JAJTGL010000068.1, read as the reverse complement.
CATCCGCCGTCGCGCAGTCCGCCGAGGTCGCGCCCGCGCCCTCGTCGGGGACGACTTCGGTCGACGAAGAGGAGATCGCGCGCGCCGCGGAGGCGCGCATCCATCAGATGATGGCGCCGAAGATCGCGCAGCTCGCGCAGGCCGCCGCATTCCTCCGAAAGCGCAAGGAGCGCCTCGCCGCCGTGCGCGCCGGACTGCGTCGCAAGGCGCAGGCCCTGCGGGTGCTCCGTCAGATCTACGCGCAGCCGCGTCTTGACGAGGGACTCGTTCCCGTGCCGTCCGCGCTCCCGGCCCGTGCGCTCTCCGATGCACCATCCGATGCGCCTTCGGAAACCGTGGACGCCGTGTTCGGCACGACCGTCGCCCGGGACGCATCCGTCGCGGACAACCGCATCGCCGACGAGCGTGCCGAACTCGCACGCGAGCGCCAGGAACTCGTCGATCTCCGCGCGATCCTGGCCGCAAGCGAACGCTCGATCGAGCAGCGCGCGCAGGGCACCCGTCTCATCACCGCTGCAGCGCTCGCCATCGCGATGCTTGGCGTCGCCGGCATCGCTTCGTGGCACCTCGCGGGAGCCGTCGGTCCCGACCGCGTGCGCGCCACGGTCGAACTCGACGTCTCGAGCCGCACACCCGAGGCGAAGCAGGAGGGCGCCGTCGACGCGAAGCCGATCGGCGACGAGATCACGCGCGCGCTGTCGGACGAGGCCTTCCTCGGCGCGGTCGCGTCGCGGATCTCCGAGCGCGGCCGCACTCACGACGAGGCGAGCGCGCTTGTCGCCGGACTCGCCGGGCGCACGCAGGTCTCGACCGAAGGCGCCGTCGTGCGCGTGGCGCTGACCGGCGAGGGAGCCGACGCGACCGTCTCGGCGCTCGACGCCGTGGCGACGTCGGCCGTCGCGGAACTCAACCGTCGCTCCGAGCGTCGCAGCGACATGCTGCGCGTCGGCATCGCGAACGCCCGTCAGGAAGTCGGCCGCACGGTCTTCTCCCATCCGGAGGAGCTTGCGGACCCGACGCGCATCTGGCGCGCCGGCGCGATCCTCGGCATCTTCGCCGCCCTTGCCGCGGCCGCGGCATGGACGATGACCTGGCTTGCCCGCCGCGCGGCGCACGCCGACGTCCACTGAACGCGCGTTTATTGCGCCTCGCGCGACTTGCGGTGTCGAAACCGCGCCTTCTGCACGATTTCACGAGGTCGACCGAAGTCGCCCCTGCGACCTTCCGATGACCTCCGTGCAGGGTGCCACGGACCGGCACTGGAAAGGGCGGTTGTCATGCACGGATTCGCAGGACTCAGGCTCGTCGGGTCATCGCCGATCGTTGGTGTTGAAGAGTGCTCGTTCGACGACGCTCCGAAGCCACTGCCCTTTCCAAACTGCTTTCGCGAGCTTCCCGTCGGCGGCCGTCGCCGCGCGACGGACGACGCGCTCGCCGCACTCGACCGCGTGACGCTCTCCTTCGAGCGTCTCAGCCGCGAGCTGCGTGACGACACCCAACCCGGTCACGACGGCCCTCGCGCCGCCTGACCGTCGAGCATGGGGAAGAGACCGCGGCCCCGGAGCAATCCGGGGCCGCGTTCATTTTTCGTCCGTTGTCCGCGCCGCTCACCGCATCGGCTGCATCGTCATCGGATCGCGCAGCGGGAGCTCCGTCGCCTGGTCGTTGAAGAAGTTCGCCATGCTCGCGCGGCCGGTCGCGTCGCCGGGGCGGATCGCATCCCAGTCGCCGACCACGTAGATCGCCATCTGGTCCATGTTCAGGAGGCGCTTCGCCACGCGCTGCACATCCGCGGCGGTCACCTTCGAGACGTTGTCGCGGTACGTGTCCCAGTACGACGGATCGCGGCCGGTCCACTCGTCCGAGACGAAGAGGCCGAGCATCGCGGGCTTCGACTCGAACGCACGCGGGAAGGTCTCGATGAACGACTGCTTCGCCACCTCGAGTTCCTCCGCAGGCACCGGAGTGTCCTGCATCTTCTTGAACTCCTGCTCGATGAGCTTGATCGCCAGCGCGACCGTCGGGCTCTTCGACTGGAATCCCGCGCGGAACTCGCCCGGGTAGTAGACGCCCGCCTCGAGCTGGCTGCCCGCCGAGTAGGCGAGGCCCTCGTCCGAGCGCACGGTCTTCATGATGCGGCTCGTGAAGCCGCCGCCGCCGAGGATCTCGTTCATCACGAGCGCGGCGAAGTAGTCGGGATCGTCGCGCACGATGCCGCGCGCACCGATGTAGACCTTGCCCTGCGGGATGTCCTTCTCGACGTGGAAGACGCCGGGCGTGAGCGCCGCCGTCGGCGCGGGCGGGGTCGGCATGCGCTCGCCCGTCGGCCAGCCTGCGAAGGCCTTCTCGAGCTTCGCAAGCATGTCCGCCTTGTCGAAGTCGCCGCTCACGGCCACGATCACGTTCGCCGGATTGAATACCTTCGCCGCGAACGCCGTCATGTCGGCCTTGGTGACGCCGCGGATCGACGCCTCCGTCGCCTCGCGCGCCTCGAAGTGGTCCGCGCCGTAGAGCGCCATGTTCCACTCGCGGTCGAGGATCGGGCCGGCGTCGTCGTTGCGCTGCTTCATGCCCTCGATCACCTTGTCGACGGCGATCTTCTGCTTGGTCTCGTCGAAGCGCGGCTTCGTGAGCATCTCCATGAGGAGCGAGAGGCTCTCGTCGAAGTTCGCCTTGAGGCAGTCGATCGAGGCCGTGCACGTGGTGGCGCGCGCGCCGATCGACGCCTCCGTCGCGAGGAAGTCGAGCCGCTCGTCGAGCTCGTCCGGGCCGAGGCGCTCGGTGCCGCCGGTGCGCATCAGCGCGGCGGTCATGCCGGCGAGGCCCGTCTTGTCGGCCGGCTCGAGGAAGCCGCCGCCGCGGAACGTCATGGTGAGGTCGATCAGGGGAAGTTCCCGCGACGGCGCGAGGAACACGACGATGCCGTTCGAGAGGACGTGCCGGTAGTCGGCCGCCTTCGGCGCGTTGAACACGAGCGGCCGGAACTGGATGTTCTCGGGGCGCTTCGGGAGATCGTCCGCGATGGCGGGCAGCGCCACGAGCGCGACGAGCGCGGTGGCGAGGATGTTGGTCTTGATCTTCATGTGCGTGGGTCCTTTCCCGCTCAGTTCTTCTTCTCGAGTTCGGCGATGCGCGCCTCGACCTTCGCGACGACGTAGTCGAGGAACGGCTTCATCTGCGGCGGCACCTGCGCGGCCTGCGCGCCCATCTGCGCGAGCAAGCCCCTGAGCCGCTCCACGTCGGTCTCCTTCGCAAGCTGCGCCGCCATCGCGCGCGCCTGCGCCTGCATCGGCGCCGAGAGCGCTGCGAGCGCCTCGTCCTCGGCGGGCGCGGCGAGGCCGGCCTTGCGCGTGTACGTCGCCACCGAGCGGTTCGTCTCCTTGAAGTACTCGCGCGCCACGCGCTGGACGTCGGCCGCGGTCACGGTGTCGATCCGCTTCGGGGAGTCGTTGATCTCCTCCCATGCGCCCAGTCCCTCGCCGTAACCAAGCTGGACGAGGAGGAAGAAGTTGCTCTCGAGGCGACGGAAGTTCGACGCCGCGAACTGATTCTTCACCTTCTGGAGCTCCTGTTCGCCGACGGGCTCGTCCTGCAGCTTCTTGATCTCGGCGTACCAGCCTTCCTCGAGCTGCGCCGGCGTCGCATCGCCCTTCACCTCGGCGCTGAAGCTGAACGCGCCCGCGTACTTGCGGCTGTCCTGCGCGGCGTTCGCGCTCGACGCGACCTCGCTGCCCTCGATCATCGACTTGTAGAGGCGGCCGGTGCGGCCGTTGAGCACGGCCGACAGCACGTCGAGCGCGTACGAGTCCTTGTGGCGGAACGGCACGGTGTGGTAGCGCACCTCGACCGACGGCTGGCAGTCGCACTCGGCGTTCATGCGCATCTCGGCGAGCTGCGGGATCTCGAGCGTGACGACCGGCGGCGGGGGCGTGGTGCCCTTCTCGAGCCGGCTGAAGTAGCGGGTGATCGTGTCCTTCACCTCGCTCGGGTTGAAGTCGCCGACCACCACGCCGCAGAGGTTGTTCGGGCGGTAGTAGATGTTCCAGTACTTGAGCGCCTCCTCCATCGTGTAGCTGTTGAGGTCGCTCGACCAGCCGATGACCGGCCACGAGTAGCCCGACGACTGCCAGAACATCGCGTCGAACTGCTCCTGGAAGATGCCCGTCGGCGTGCTCTCGGTGCGCAGGCGGCGCTCCTCGTGCACGACGTCGCGCTCGGAGAAGAACTCGCGGAACACCGAGTTCGTCAGGCGGTCCGACTCCATCCACGCCCACAGCTCGAACTTGTTGCTCGGGACGTTGATGAAGTAGAAGGTCACGTCGTTCGACGTGAAGGCGTTCATGCCCGAGCCGCCCTGCGCGGTGTAGATCTTGTCGAACTCGTCCTTCACGATCGAGCGCGCTGCATCCTGCTGGCCCTTCAGGAGGTCGATCTCGGCCTGGATGCGCGGCTTCGCGTCGGCGTCGGCCGCGGCGAGCGCGGTCTGGAGCTCGGCGATCCGGTCGGCGCCGAGGCGACCCTGCTGCGAATCCATCAGCGCCTTCAGCTCGGCGCGCAGGCGCGCGAGCTCCGGCGTGTCGAACTCGGGATTCCACGGATCGGGGATCTCGCCGTTGAAGTAGCGGCGGTACTGCTCGCTCCACGTGATCTCGTTCATCCGCGCGCGGAGCGACTTCTGCGCATCGCGGTACTTCGCGTCGGCCTCCGGCACCGCGGTACCGATCGTGTCGGTGCCCTTGAACATCATGTGCTCGAAGAAGTGGCTGATGCCGGTGATGCCGGGACGCTCGTTCACCGAGCCGACCTTCGCAACCCAGCCCGCCGCGATGACGTTGGGCTGGTCGGTGCGGGGGAGAAGCAGGAACTTCATCCCGTTGTCGAGGGTGAAGACCTCCGGATTGACCTGCTGTGCGGCAAGGGGGGCCGCGACCGTCAGCGCGGCGGCGAGAGCGATGATTCGCATGTGGGCTCCGATCCCGCGGTATTGCGGGGACGGGATGGTACCTGCGTCGACGACCGGATCCCGGCGTGGTTTCAGGACTTGTCGCGACCCCGCCGGAACCGAAGCGGGGGTCGACGCGGATCATTCGGTCCCTTCGGGAAGGTAGGCCCTTCACACGGGGTGAGGCTGATCTACATTCCGGGGGAGTTCGGGCGTCCGCCGCGAGATTCCGAGAACCCGGGGCCGCGCGCGGGAATACCCGAGCCGCGACCTTCGAAGACGGCACCGAAGCACCGCGTCCGCCGACCAGAGATCCACATGACCCGACGAAACACGCTCTCCACGCTCCAGTTCGGGTTCCTGCGCGGCTCGATCCTCTGCGCGGGACTGGCCGCCGCGGTCACCGCCGGCGCCCACGCGCAGGTGCGCATCGTGAACTACAACATCGCGAAGCTCGCGGGAGACCCGAACGCACTCCGCGCGACCTTCGCCGAGATGGCGCAGGACAACAAGCCGGGCTTCGCCGTCGCGCCGGCGATTCTCGCGTTCCAGGAGGTTCGCAACGCCGACCTCGCGGCGCTCCAGACGCACATCGCGGCCGCCTTCCCGGGTGTGCCCTACGTGCGCGCCACCTTCACGACGTCGGGCACCGAGGACGGCGCCGGTGGCGGGCAGTGCGTCTACTACCGCAACGACCTGCTCGACGAGGTGGTTGCGTCGCACGTCGACATCCCGACGGGCGCGTCGCGCAACAGCGACCGCTGGCTCTTCACGCTCGACGGCTACACGTCGACCGCCGCGCGCTTCTACCTCTACTCGTCGCACCTCAAGGCGAGCAACACCTCCGCCGATGCCGCCGAGCGCAACACGGGTGCACAGGCCCTCCGCAACAACGCGAACGCGCTCGGTGCGGGCCAGCACGTCATCTTCCTCGGCGACTACAACCTCTACACGAACAGCGAGGCCGCGTACGCGACGATGACCGCCGCGGGCAACGCGCAGTGCTTCGACCCGCTGGGGACGACCGACTGGGTGGGTGCATCGGGCGCGCTGAAGCACACGCAGTCGCCGCGCGACATCACGGGCACGCTCGTCGGTGGCGGCTGCGACGACCGCTTCGACTTCCAGCTCTCGACGGCCGAGGTGCAGGATGGCGACGGATTCGCGCTGATTCCCGGTACGTACCGCACCTTCGGCAACGACGGATCGCACTACAACCTCGCGATCAACGCCGGCAACAACTTCTACTACCCGAGCGACGTCGCGCGATCGAACATGCTCGCCGACGTCCTCTTCGACGCGAGCGACCACCTTCCCGTCGTCGCCGACTACCAGGTGCCGCCGATCATGCAGGTGACGTCGCCCGCGACGTTCGGCCCGGTGATCCGAAACGCGTCGGGCGTGACCGTGGCGATCGCTGTCTCGAACGCGGCGAACGTCGTCCACCCGCTCGGCGTCGAGCCGCTCGTTGCGAGCGTCGTCGGTTCGACGGGCCTCACGGGTTCGCAGTCGATCACCGCGGCGCTCGCGCCCTCGTCGACGTCCGTCAACCTCGCGGTCAACACCGCAACCGCCGGCGCGATCAACGGCACCGCAACCGTCACGACCACCGTCGAGGGCGCGCAGAACGCCACGATCGTGCGCACGGTCTCGGGCACGGTCCTCGTTCCGTCGAATCCGTCCTTCAGCCTCAAGGCGAACGCGACGTCGACCACCGCGACCGCGTCCTTCGGCACGAACACGGGTATCCAGGAGATCCAGGTGCCGGTCTACAACCGCGGCTACACCGCGGCGATGGCGCGGCTTGATATCGATGGCGCCACGTCGGTCGCATCGCCCTTCGCCGCCGTCGACGTGACCGAGGCGAACGTGGGCGCGGCGGCGACCAACCTGCGGTTCTCGTTCAACACGACCGGCCGCACGCCCGGCACGTACACCCAGCCCGTCACGATCAACACGAGCGATGAGAACCTCCCGGGCGCTGCGCCGCGCACGCTCGCGCTCACGCTGTCGGTGACGGTGACGGGTTCGTCGAATCCCGCCGACCTCGATGGCGACGGCGACGTCGATGCCGCCGACCTCGCCACGCTCCTCAGCCAGTGGGGCACCGCGGGGAGCGCCGACATCACGGGCGACGGCGTCGTGGGCGCCGATGACCTCGCGTTCCTCCTCAGTGCCTGGGGATGACCGTCCGAGACGACGCGCGCCGCGCTGCGGTCGCGAAAGGGATGCGAACCGGTGTGTGGTGATTTCCTCCGAAGCGTGACTCCCGAGACCCCGACCAACCGAAACCCGCGCATGCAGCCGTCCGTGCACACGTCCCTTTCCACCCGATCGCACCTCGCCGCGATGCTCTGCGCCGCAGCGCTCGTCGGTCTGTCTGCCAAGAGCGCCTCGGCCGACCAGGTCGTGCTCACGCCCGCGTCGGACAACACGATCATCGAGGATCCGTCGGGCGCCTTCAGTGCCGGGATCGCCACGTACTTCTTCGCGGGTCGCGTCGGCATCAACGGTGGCAGCACGCTGCGCCGCGGGGCGCTCCGCTTCGATCTCTCGTCGATTCCGCCGGGCTCGGTGATCTCGAGCGTGTCGCTCAAGATGACCTGCTCGGCCGTTGGCCTCACCACGCAGTACCCGATTTCGCTCAAGCGCTTCACCAAGTCGTGGGGCGAGGGCGCAAGCCAGGCCTTCGGCGGTGGTGGTGCGCCCAGCGCGACCAACGATGTCACGTGGCTGCATCGCTTCTACGGCACCACGCAGCTTTGGACGACCCCGGGTGGCGAGTTCATCGCGACCGCCAGTGCCACGCGCAATGTGGGCGCGACCGGCGTGTACACGTGGGCCTCGACCACAGCGCTCGTCGCCGACGTCCAGCTGTGGGCGAACCAGCCCGCGCAGAACTTCGGCTGGTGCGTGATCGGCAACGAGACGACGCTCCAGTCGGTGAAGCGCTTCGACAGCCGGGAGGCGTCGGTCGCCAGCGCGCGTCCGCAGTTGACGATCGTCTACACGCCGGCGCCGCCGAACCCGTACGACCTCAACGGCGACTTCAAGGTGAACGCCGCCGACCTCGCGACGCTGCTCTCGCGTTGGGGCCTCCCGGGCACCGGCGATTTCGACGGCAACGGCGCGGTCGACGGCGGTGACCTTGCCGGCATGCTGTCGGCATGGACGGGTTGAAGTCCCACACTGCGCATCGGGTTGAGCCTCTGCCGAGGCAGACGGAGTCGATCCCGTGATCGGCCTGTTCCCCGTTGTTTGAGTCAGAAGGCGGAGTTTTTCGGACGCAGACTTGGCTCGCCGCCTCTTCGTGCGGTTGAACGTCTGCGGCGTCGGCGGATTTTCGCTTTTGCGGGGTCAACCCATCGCCTTGTTTTGGCAATATGAGGCTTCCAGAGCGCGTGCGGCGTCTCGTGCGCGCTTACTGAGGTGCGAGTGCTGCGGTTTGTGC
>JAJTGL010000067.1 GCA_021297795.1 Planctomycetaceae bacterium | reverse complement strand
GTCTGTCCGTCGCCGTTCGCATCGCCAGCCGCGGTACCCCACGCACCGAGCAGCGCCGCGAGATCCGCAGCATCCACCTGACCGTCTCCATTGAGATCGGCCGGACATGGCGACGCAGGTGCCACCGCACCGATGGCGAGATCATCGAAGTAGCCGAAGGCGTTCGCGGCTCCGGGGCTCGAGTCGGTGGTCGCGAAGAGATTCGACGCGTACACCGCTCCGAACGACGAGGTCACGTGCGAGGCGACCTCCTTGCCGTTCACAGAGAGCGTCGCGTGACCGTCGGCGACGTCCCAGCGGTAGACGAAATCGTTCCACTGATTGAGCGGCGCCGATGCACCCGATGCCACGCGGTTGGCGATGGCGTATCCGCCGTTGAGGAACGAGATCGCGCCATTCTGCGCGCTCACGAGGAAGCCGCCGGACGTGGCGATCGGCGTCTGCGAGATCATGATGCCGAAGGTCGACGTCACGCGCTGACCACTCGGAACGAAGATCTTGACGCGCGTCTCGAGCACGGTCTTGCCTCCCGCGCTCGCCGCGGCCCACTGACCGCTGTTCGAGAGGTCGAGCCACGCCTTCGAACGACCGTTGAGGAACTTCTCCGTCGTGAGGCGCACCATCTTCCCGGTGCCGCCCACCGGATCGACGCCGGGCGCGGTGCCGGGACCGATGACGCTGGCCGCGACGTACGGCGAGTTCGTCGATCCGCTGGTCGCCCACGTGCCAGAGGGCCCGCTGAATCCGAGCTGGTTCGAGAGCGTGCCCACGCCGTAGTCATCGAAGCTCGTGGCGACGATGTCGGTCGCACAGGCGGCCGACGCCGCGACAAGCGCGGCGGAAGCCGAGATCGAGGACGCGAGGAGCGAGGTCGCCAAGGCGCGGACGGGTTGCATGCGCACAGCCTAACCCTGCCGGCCGCGGCGACAAGTCAGACGAGCGATGAGTCCACGACTTGGCTGCAGGACTCCGCGAGAACGGGCCGGCGTGGCGGAGCGACCGCCGTCAGAGTCCGAGATCCCGGGCGAACCCGACGACGGCCCGGACCGGCACGTGGTCGCTCGGCCAGCGACCGTTGGCGCGGCGCGTGAGATCGATCGTGGCCCGCTCGACCGCGAGGCCACGGGTGAAGACGAAGTCGATGCGGGTCGTTCCGCACGACTCCTTCCAGCCATTGAACGTGCCCTGTTCAGGCGCACCGGGATTGGCCGCGCGCCAGGCATCGGTGAACGCGGGCGTTGCCGCGAGCACGGTCGCGATCGGCACGCTGTCGGGGCCCGTGTTGAAGTCGCCGACGAGCACCACGGGCTCATCGGCATGGCGCCGCGCCGCGATACGCGCGAGCACCACCTCGACCTGCTCCTCGCGCGCAACGCTGCCCCGGTGATCGAGATGCACGTTGTAGATCGAGAACGCGCGCCGCCGCGAGGCATCCGATCTGTCGACGAGCCGCGCGAAGGTCGCGATCCGGGCGATCGATGAATCCCACGACTTCGAACCCGGCACGTCGGGCGTCTCCGAGAGCCAGAACGTGCCATGCTCGAGTGGATCGAGATCCCAGTTTTCACGATCGAAGAGGATCGCGCACGACTCGCCTTTCGAGGGATCGACCTCGCGTGTGCGCGCGACATGCGCCTTGGTCGGGCACGCACGCAGGATCTCGTCGAGCTGTTCCGGCAGCACTTCCTGCAGCCCCCAGACCTCGCCCGCGTCAAGCATCGCGCAGACCTCGCGGCGACGATTCGGCCACGCATCAGGCCCGTCCGAAAGCGTCGCGTAGCGGATGTTGAAGGTCCCGATCTCGAAGAAACTCGGAGACGCTCCCAGCGACTCGTCGCCGACTGATCGCTGGGATTGCCTGTCGGTGCCCATGTCGGAGGAGACCGCATCGGGCGCGGAAGCCGCTTCACCCCGCGTGCAGCCTGTCGAGAGCAGGGCGCCAACGCCACCGAGCGCCACGAGCGGGGCGAGGAGCCGGAGAAGTGCGTTGAAAGGGCGCATGAAGGCAGCATAGATCCCGCGCGCCCCATCTCGCGAACACCGTTGACGCAGCCCGATCGCCCGCGGTACTTTGCATGCATGGGATGCCTCCGCATGCTGCTCGCGATTCCGGTCGGCCTCATCGTGATGGGCCTGACCGTGTGGCTGCTCGAGCTCCTCTCCCACGCGATCTTCCCCGCGAGCCCGGAGATGCAGGCGGCCGTGCAGCAGTACATGCGCGATCCCACGTCCCCCGCCGCGCTCGACGCGATCAAGTTGGCGATCCCGACGATGCCACCGGCGTCCTACATCATGCTGGCCGGTGCGTGGACGATCGGCACGCTCTTCGGCGCCTACGCGGCTGCGCGCGTGGCGGCGCCACGCCAGAGTGCACCCGTCGTGCTCGTCGGTGTCATGAGCATCGCCGCGATCGCGACCAACCTCAACGCGATCCCGCATCCCGCGTGGATGGAGTCGAACGCGCTCTACCTCCTTCCGATCGGAGCCTGCATCGGCGCGGCGCTGCTCGCGAGGTCGCATGCCCGAGGCAGGCTGCGGAAGCCGGCAACCGATCGTGCGGACACCCCCGCGAGCTGACCCCCAGGAGGGCTTCGCCGGGAGGCGCGGCGGCTCCGGTGATCGACGCATGACAAGTCACCGGGTTCTCGGACGGCCGAGCGGGATGTCCTGCGAACGCTGGCGGAACCCCCGAGCGGTCTGCGAGCCGATCGCGCGGAATCCGCACGCCTCCGCGCACCCCACCACCACCCTTCGTGATCGGTGACCTCGGACTCACGAAGGTCCCTGAAAAGTGCCGAAGGGACGATCTGAAGAACGCCGCGAATCGTACGGCCTCGCCCTCTCCGCATGCCCTTCGGTGCGCCCATGACCACTCCCGTCACACTCGCTCAGGTTCACGGCGCGTTCGGTGACGTCGGCGCGCAGGCCGGCGCGTTCCTCGACCTCGCGCTCACCCCGACGGGGTTCGCTGCGCTCTTCCTCGGCGGCATCACGATCGCAGTCCTGCTCTTCTCGCGCACGGGCACGCAGCTCATCGCGGTCTTCGCGCTCTTCCTGCTCTCGATGATGCGGACCGATTCGAAGTGGGCGGACAACACGCTGGTGCAGCCGCTGGAGACGATCCGCGCGTTCTCGCGACCGCTCGCCTTCGGACTGCTCATCGTGATCGCCGCAAGATCCCTCGGCTTTCCGCGCGGCGAACGACTGAAGTTCGTCGTGCTTCCAGCCATCCTGTTCCTGGGCTACGAGCTGTACTACGTCACGCTGATCGGGGCATTCATCGATCCCTTCCGCGGCATCTTCGGAATCATCGGATACTTCGCGGCATTCGCGGCCTTCGCACTCGGACTTCCGAAGCTGATGCAGCGGCCTGGAGACTCGCGAGGACTGCTCGTCATCCTCGGCCTCACGGGCGTGCTCTTCATCGCGGCGAACCTCTTCCAGCTCGCGGGCGGCTACTCGAACGCCGTTCTCCAGGGACGACTGACCGGCATCTCCGGAAACCCGCAGCAGTTCACCATGACCTGCTGCCTGTTCCTCATCGTCGGCTGCTACTTCTTCTCCACGGGGACCGCGGGCTCGTGGTTCAAGTGGTTCGCCGGCCTCGGTCTCGGCGTGATCGGCCTCTTCATCCTCTGGAGCGGCTCGCGCACCGGAGCGATCTGCGCCGTCGTCATCCTGCTGGCCTTCTTCCGCATGAAGATCGGGCGCCTGGCGCTGCTTGGCATCGTCGGCGGCGGCGCGTTCGCCATCGCGGTCTCGGTCTTCGGAGAGAGCCTCGACATCGTGGAGCGATTCTTCCGCGGTGGCGATACCCGGTCGGAGGTGTGGCGCGCGGCACTCAACGACTTCGCAAGCTCCCCCGTGGTCGGACAGCTTCCCGTCACCGCGGACGACGGCCTCAACTTCACCGAATCGACCTACCTCCGCACGCTGGCGCTGATGGGCGTGATCGGTGGATCGCTGCTCCTCGCCGTGATGTGCTCATGGATCGGCATGGCGATCCGCGTCTGGCGCATGGCACGCGCGGTCCCCTCGCTCGAGCCAGAGGCGGATTTCGTGCTGGCCTCCACCGCCTACTTCGCCGTCGCGAGCATCGGCGAGGGACTCATGATGGGCGTTCTGACCATCTTCGTACCGTTCATCTACGCGACCTTCGCCATCGGGAGCTACGTGCTCGATGCAGGCGAGCAGGAACTCGCGGCCGCGGCCGAGCAGCCATGGGAGCCCGATGGCGAGGAGCAGTTCGCGTCGGCCGAATCGGCCGACCCGATCGGAACGGATCATCCGGGTGCGCGCCCCGCGACGCTCGGGCCGGGCCGTCTGGCAACCTGAGGTCGCGGCATCGCCGATCTCGCCGGACCGACGCCCGACATGCGGGTCAAAACGGCCCGCTGAGCCTGCATCTTTCAAGCGCCGCCATGCGGTTTGGCTGCAATGCCCCCTCGGTTCCGCCCGATGTAGAGAGGCCCGGGGCCCTGCCGCTTGGACGGTATCCTCGCGAGGGAACGAGCATCCATGTGCGGCCTCAACGGCATCATCTCCTACCGCGCCGGCGCCGAACCGGTCGATCCGGACGAACTTGTCCGGACGCGCGATGCCATGATCGCTCGCGGGCCTGACGGCTGCGGATCGTGGATCTCCGACGACCGTGCCATCGGCCTCGCGCACCGCCGGCTGTCCATCATCGATCTCTCCGAGGGTGGCGCCCAGCCGATGCACGACCCCGAGTCGGGCGCGGTGATCGTCTTCAACGGCGAGATCTACAACTACCGCGAGATCCGCAGCGACCTCGAGGCACGTGGACACGTCTTCCGCTCGGGTAGCGACACCGAAGTCCTGCTGCGCGGCTACCTCGAGTACTCGACCGCGCTTCTCCCCATGCTGCGAGGCATGTTCGCCTTCGCCATCTGGGACGCGCGCAAGCGCGGACTCCTCCTCGCCCGCGATCCACTCGGCATCAAGCCGCTCTATCTCGCGGACGATGGACAGACGCTCCGCTTCGCCTCGCAAGTGCGCGCGCTCCTCGCCGGAGGCGGCGTGAAGGATCTGCGTCCCGATCCCGCGGGCCGCGTCGGCTTCTACCTCTGGGGCAGCGTTCCGTCCCCGTACACCCTCTACCGCGGCATCCACTCGCTTCCGGCGGGTTACTCGCTGTGGATCGACCGAAGCGGCGTCGGCGTCGAGAAGCCCTACTTCGATCTCAATGCCGAGTTCCGAGCCGCCGAGCGGCGCTCCCCCTATCCCGTGACCCGGGACGAGGGCATGGAGATGCTGCGGGCCGCGCTCTCCGATTCGGTCCGCCACCACCTCATCGCGGACGTTCCCGTGGGCGTGTTCCTCTCCGCGGGCGTCGACTCGAGTTCGATCGCGTCGCTCGCCTCCGAGCACGTGCGCCAAGGCACGCTCCAGACGCTCACGCTCGGCTTCGAGGAGTTCAACGGCACCATGCACGACGAGACGCCGCTCGCGACCGAGATCGCGCGGCTGATCGGTTCGCGGCACAGCACCGTCACGATCTCGCAGCGACAGTTCAACGAGTGGATCCCCTCGATCCTCGCCGCGATGGATCAACCCTCGATCGACGGCGTGAACAGCTACTGCATCTCGCGCGTCGCGCGCGACGCCGGCCTCAAGGTGGTGCTGTCGGGCCTTGGCGGCGACGAGCTGTACCGGGGCTACTCGAACTTCCGCGACATCCCGCGTCAACTGCGCTGGACCCGCATCCCTTCGCGCATCCCCGGACTCGGGACGCTCGCGCGCATGCTCTCCTCGCCCATCCTGCAGCGTTCGACCAAGCCGAAGGCCGCCGCCGTGCTCGAGTTGGGCGGCAGCGTCGCGGAGGCCTACTTCCTCCGACGCCTGCTTGTGCCGCCGTGGGAGCTCGACCACTATCTCGACCGCGACCTCGTGCGCGAGGGTCTCGAGCGGCTCCGACCGCTCGAGCGCCTGCACGCGATCGTCGACGGGATCCAGGACCCGCAGCTGCAGATCGCCGCGCTCGAGACCTCGAACTACATGCGCAGCCAGCTCCTGCGCGACTCGGACTGGGCCAGCATGGGAAGTTCGATCGAACTGCGCGTGCCGCTGGTCGACACCACGCTCCTTCGCGCGATCCTCACCCTGGTGTCGCGCGGCTTCGTCCCGCACAAGCCCGACGTGAGCCGCGCCACCAATCCGGCGATCTTCGCGCTGCTCGCCAAGCGGCCCAAGACCGGCTTCGCGATCCCGGTCGTCGACTGGATGCGCAGCGAGCTCGATGTGCCGAAGACCGCCGGCGGCGCCATGCGCATCTGGGCGAAGTACCTCGACGCGCACTTCAGCGGCCACGTCGGTCGCTGAGTCGCTCGCAGAGTCCCTCGGCAAGGCACAGCATCGAGAACGTGGGGTTCGCCGTGCCCGCGGAGGGGAAGACCGCGGTGCTGACGACCCAGACGCCCTCCACGCCGCGCAGCGCGAGCGTCGGATCGACGACCGCACCGTCGTCGCTACCGAGTCGGAGCGTTCCCACCGGGTGGTACGCGTCATGCGGCTTCGTGGCTCCAAGGTCGATCTTGCGCGGCCGCACGGCCGGAAGTCCGGAGGCACGCGACCAACGGTCGAGCGCCTGCGCACGCACCGACTCGATGCACGCCAGATCCGCCGGACGGATCGCCCAGCGGATCACGAGCCGCCGGCGTCCGACGGCATCCATCCCCGAATGCGCCGGCGCAAGTTCGATGCGGTTCTCGTCGGATGGACGCTGCTCGAGATCGAGCTGGAGGTGCGCCCGACAGTTGCGATCGAGGTGCAGCCGTTGACGCGCGTAACGCGCGAACGCCATGCGCGCCGCTCCCGCGGTGGCCGCAAACGCATCGCCCGCGCGCAGCCGCGGCAGCCGGCGCGCCTGCAGCGCCTGCAGACACTCCTTCGCGACGGCGAAGGCGACGCTGCGGTCGTCGAAGATCGGATGGACGAATCCGCGCGGTTCATCGGCCCCGCGCTCGAGATGCAGCCGCTTGCACCGCATCCAGCCGCGCGCGAAGCTCGGGGCGAAGAGCGCGCGCGCCTCGGCGAGCGCGTCGCCCTCGAAGTCGCCGATCGAGATCGAGAGATGGTCGCCGAGCCCGCGCCCGAGCGCCGCCGCGCCCGGCATCGCGCCGGACGGAAGCGTGTCGGAGAGATCGAGCACGAGCCGCGTCGACTCGAGCGCGCCCGCGGCGATGATGAAGCGCGTCGCGCGGATGATCGCGCTCGCTCCATCGGGCGATCGGACCTCGACCGCCTCCACCACCGGTGCGCCGCCCTGACGCACGATCCACCGCGCGGCGACCGCGCCCGACAGGACCTCGATCGAACCGCTGGTGGATCCCTGCTCGAAGAGCCACGCGAGGTTCTTGCGGCGGAACGGCAGGTACAGCCCCTCCATCGGCACGAATCCCGCGGTCGACACCCCGGAGCGACGCGCGAGTTCGCCAGGCTGCATCCAGAGCTGCGTGAAGTCGGTCGTCCCTCCCCAGCGCAGGCGACGCAGCGCGGCGGGCGCATTCCGTCCGATCTCGCCGACGATCCCCCGCCAATCCTCCCCGGCGCGACCGGGTGCCGGCGCGTCGGTCGCGGAGTGCGGGATGAGCAGCGCCCCCCAGCGGGAGGTCGAGCCACCGAAGCCGAACGCACGCCCGTCGCGCGCGCCCGAGTAGACGGACTCGGGGAAGCTCGCGTCGAAGCAGTCGGCCACGGACGGACCGCAGCGTGCGACGCCGGCCTCGCACAGCGCAACGCGCATTCCGCGAGAGGCGAGTGCGTGCGCTGCGAAGGAGCCCGCGGCTCCCGCACCGATCACGCAGGCGTCGTAGCCCTCGAGCGGCGGCTGACCGGCGGCGGTCGCCTCGCGAAGTGTTCGTACCCGCAGTCCTCTCACCGGAGGCATCGTGCGACCTCCTGCAGTCGTTCCATCCTGCGCGTGGAGAAGATGATCGCACCGTGGGCGTTCCGCTCGAGCGCCTCGGCGAAGCTCGAGCCACCGCCGCTGAAGTAGCCGTAGGTGAACTGCAGCGTCCGTCCGTGCGCAGCGAGGAAGTCCGCCTCGCGCCTGCTGCACGTATCGCGGGTCTGCACGACCTGCGCGAGAGGGCTCCCCTGCGCGACGAAGGGCTCGACCCGAGCCCTCTCGCCTGCCACGCCCACCGCGCCCACGCGACCCGCGCGCACCTCGTCGGCGAGCCACGCGGCGAGCGCCTCGTGCGGGATCTCCGCGAGGACCGGTTCATGCAGCAGCAGGAACTCGATGCGCTCGCGCCGCAGCGTGCGCAGGCTCGACTCGAGGCTCGCGCGCGATCGCGCGAGCGAGAGATCCGCACGCGGCGAACCGTCGCGGCGCAGTGCCTTTCCGAGGATCCGGCGCGCCCAGAGGACGAGCGAGTTGCCGACGGGACCCTGCCTTGGATAGAGGCCGATCTTGGTGGTGACCCCGATGCGCGCA
Organism: Planctomycetaceae bacterium; assembly: GCA_021297795.1. Taxonomy (GTDB): domain Bacteria; phylum Planctomycetota; class Phycisphaerae; order Phycisphaerales; family SM1A02; genus QWPT01. The sequence goes on along the minus strand of JAJTGL010000067.1, from coordinate 10,452 downwards.
CGCAGTCCCGGTGCGAGCGCACCGATGCTGGCCTCGCCGAGCCCGTCGCCGTAGTAGGGCGCGGTGTCGAAGTGGGTGACGCCCGCGTCCACGGCGGCCGAGAGCAGCGCCGTGCGGGCCGAGCCGCTGAAGAGGTGGTGCAGCGAGCCCGTGCCAAGCACGATGCGCGAGACCTCCAGCGAGGTTCGGTCGATCGTGACGGTCGCTCGGCTGCGTGGTTCCATGGCGTTCATCCGACGTGCGCCGACCCGATGGCCACGCGCATCCTTCCGTTCAGACCTGCACGCACTCCGGCCGCGTGCCCCCTTCGAGGAGCCAGCGGTAGGTTGCCGTCATGCGCTCCCCGATCGAACTCCACGAGAAATCGCGGTGCATCCAGCTCCGTCCGCGCGAACCCATCGCGACGAGCTCTCCGTCGGAGAGCGACATCGCGCGCTCGAGACCGGCCGTGATCTCGTCGACCGACTGACCGACCCACCAACCAGCACCCTCCGCGTCGAGTCCACCCCACGGCGCGCCGTGGGTCACGATCGACGCGGTGCCGGCGGCAAGCGCCTCGGCGACCGCGATCCCGAAGTTCTCGCTGCGCGACGGCAGGATGAAGAGCAGCGCCTCCGACATCAGGCGGAACTTCGCCGCCCCGTTCACCTCGCCGACGAACTGGACCCGAGGACACCCGAGCTTGCCGGAGAGCGCCTCGAGCTCGGCGCGGTAGCCGGTCTTGCCGTAGTAGCCCGCGTCATCACCCGCGATCTTCACGTCCCACGACGGGAAGCGGTCGGCGATCCGTCGCCAGGCCTCGAGCAGATCGGGAATGCCCTTCACCGGATGCAGACGCCCGAGATAGAGCAGCGTGCGCTTGCGCTCGGTGGAGAGGATCGCCGGGTCCGGCAGATCGATGCCGTTGGGAATCAGCGTGATGGGCTGGCGGAACCCCCAGCCCCGGATGTCGTCGGCCTCCGACTGTGCGGTCGCGTGGAAGCAGCTCGCGCGCTCGAGCGCCCGCTTCTGGAACAGCGGCCAGAAGATGCGCTTCGTCATGGAACCCCGGGCGAACGCATAGGGCGAAAGCGCCCCGCGCGGCGACTGTACGACGGGCACCTTGTGGCGTGCCCCGGCCTTCGCCGCAGAGACGGCGTTCATCTGCCACATGCCGTGGTTGTGGAGGATGTCGACCGTGCGCTTGCGACAGCGATCGTCGAGCGCACGCGCAAGTCCCGGGCACGTGCCAAGCCGCGCGGGACCGGGCCCGAGCGGGAAGCGCTCGACGTGTGCCATGGCCGGCTCCTGCGCGCTCCATCCGACCGACAGGATCTCGGCGTCGCAGCCGGTCGCGCGCAGCGACTCCATCAGACGGCGGACCGAGTACGACGGCCCACTCGATTCGAGTGCGATGGAGGGGATGACCTGCAGCACGCGCATGCGGAGCATGGGTATCGGCTCGTCGGCTCCGCGAGGTTGCGCAGGTGTACCAACGTCCGCGATGTTATCATCGCGAAATGGCATCGTCGAGCAGCGAAGGATCCTCAGGTCGATGGCAGCCGGGCAGCGCACCGGTCGCGGTGGTGATGATCTCGCTCAACGAAGGGCACAACCTGGAGGACGTCTGCGCCAATCTGAAGGGTTGGGCTCAAGAGGTCTGGCTGGTCGACAGCTACAGCCGGGACGATACGGTCGACATCGCGCTGCGCCACGGCGTTCGCGTCGTGCAGCGCAAGTTCCGCGGGTTCGGCGACCAGTGGAACTTCGCGGTCCGCGATCTCCCGATCGAGGCGCCCTGGACGATGAAGCTCGATCCCGATGAACGGCTGACCGATGCGCTGAAGCGCGACATCGAGGCGGCGATCCGCTCCGGCGACAACGACGGCATCGTGATCTGGAGGCGACTCTGGTTCATGGGAAAACCGCTGCCGAGCAGGCACACGCTCCTGCGGCTCTGGAAGACCGGCACGTGCCGCTTCACCGATGTCTCGGTGAACGAGCACCCGATCGTCGCGGGCCGGCACGCGACGCTCTCGTCCGAACTCGAGCACTACGACAGCCCGAGTCTCGAGCACTGGTTCTACAAGCAGAACCGCTACACGACGGACGAGGCGGTGATCCGCTATCGACAGGGACGACTGGCCGATACGCCGCGGCTGTTCGGCACTCCGCTGCAGCGACGGATGTGGATGAAGAAGAACTTCTTCCGGCTTCCTGGCCGCTACCTGCTCTACTTCCTCTATCTCCTCGTCTTCGAGGGCGCGTGGAAGGCAGGCCGCGTCGGACTGATCTGGGCGCGGCTTCGCACCGATCTGTTCAGGCTGATCGACTACAAGACGACCGAGATGCGGATCACCGGACGCGAGCCACCGAAGATGATGTTCGGGCCCGGTTCGCCCGACGCGCGCGTACCGCAGTACGAGACTTGAGCGCCCACGGCGGACGGCCATCGGTTGAGCACCCGGCCTCGAAGTCGCTCCACGGAACACAGACGCGTCGTGGACGGCCGGGTGCGCGGCGCGGTGCACGGATCGGCCGTCGGCGAGGTCAGGCGGCGCGCGTCGCCACGATGTGGCTCGCGTCGACCCAGCGGACGGTGTATCCAGCCTTCGAAAGTATCGACTCGATGCGGCGCGGCGTATCCGGCTCGCCACGCGCCGACAGGAGGCCGAAGTGGACCTCGATGCCGAGCACGCGGATGCCATCGGGACGGAGCAGCGGCTCGAGACCCAGCAGGCAGTTGAGTTCGTGCCCCTCGACATCGATCTTGACGACCTGCGGCGATGGCGCCTGACCCGACGTCGCGACGCTCGCTCCCGCGCGGATCGGAACCTCGACGAGACCGGCGTCGCTCCCGGACGCCGCGGCAGGCGCTTCGGAGGTCATGATGCGGGATGTCGCGCCGAGATCGTCGGCACCGAGCGCCATGCGGGCGACGCCCTCGGAGTTGCCGAGGGCCATCTGCATGAACTGCACGTTGCCTCGCGCGCCGCAACGCGCCTTGAGGGCGGGGAAGTTCGCCGGCGACGGCTCGAAGGCGACGACCTTGCCGGAGGTGCCGACGCGTCCCGCGATGCTCTCGGTGTAGATGCCGCGATTTGCGCCGACGTCCCACACGCAGTCGCCATCCCTGATCTCGGCGAGGAACGCTTCGTCGAAACGTGCCTCGTAGGTCTTGTCGCCGATGACGCGCGCGATCAGCGGGTTGATGCCGAGGGTGCGGCCGATGCTGCGCAGCCGGATGACGATGGGATTGGACCTGAGGCTCATGGCGACGTCTCGAGGGCGGTGGTGTGGACCCGGTGACGCTGTATCGGGTCGAAGCGGATACCGAGGTGAACGGAACCGACCGCCCTGCCGCAGATCATGCGGCCGCGGCCGTCCTTGGCGGAAACCACGGGGTGGAGCGGTTGGGTGAGCGACGTCGGGGCTCACGATCGGCGATGACGCCCCGGATGAAGACGAAATGAGTCTTCCTGACTCGTTCCGGAAACGCAAGGCTCGAGGCATCCTGCCTGCCGTCGGGGCCGACGCGTCAGAACGCGCGACTGAACCGCAACCAGACCACTCCCTCGCCTGATGCGTCGGAGGCAGTTCCCGCGCCTTCGGGTTGGGGATCGTCGGCGAGGAATCCATCGAGCCCCATCGATCCATCGTCGGGCGCCCGTCCCATGCCGAGCACGCTCTCCGCGCGCGACCAACCCCCGCCGAGACCGACGCGCCACGCCGTTCCGGTCCGTCGATCACCGAGCTCCGCCACGAGTTCGACCGTCGCATCGAGGTGGAAGAGCTCCGAGCCACCGAGCTGCTCGGCGGTCGGCGCATCCTCGAGCATGAGGCGGCGCCACGCGTCGGAATCGGGAGCGAATGCGACGCCCCCCTCGAGGCGCAGCCCGTCGAGCACACGATGGCGGAGTGCGCAGCGGAGCGGATCGGACGCGGTCCACGCCAACCGAGGACGGCCCACGTCGTCGGCGACATCGAGTCCGAATCCGACGTCATCCCATCGCGCGGTCCAGGTGAGATCGGCCTCTCGACCTGTCGATTCCGTCCCTTCGACCAGCGCAGGCGCCGCGGATGGAAGCGCGAGCGCGAGGATGGAGGCGGCGATGCAGGCGACGGCACCGCCCGTGCGGGCTTGCGTCCGCGAGCCGGGCGCAGCGCAACGACTGGAGGAGGATCCGGGCATGACCGTCGGACGCCGTCCGTCCGCGGGATGTTCCCGATACCGAAGGGTCAGTCGACGGTTTTCCCGTGTTCCCGGAACCGCCGGATCATTGGATCCGACGTCGCGAAGAAGTTCTTGACCGGAAGATCCGCCACCAGCCGCCCGGCCTCCATGAGCGCCACGCGATCCGCGGCGTCCCGCACCAGATCGAGGTCGTGCGCGACGAGCACCATCGCGCGCCGGTGCTCGGCCGCGAGGCTTCGGACGAGCGCCCCGACCTCGCGCGTCCGCTGAGGGTCGAGTGCGCTCGTCGGCTCGTCGAACAGAAGGACGTCGGGATCGTTCGCGAGCGCGCGGGCGATCGCCACGCGCTGCTGCTGCCCGCCGGAGAGTTCGGTCGCCGCACGCCCGAACACCTCCTCCATGCCGACGCGCGCGAGCGCGGCGCGCGCACGACGCTCGGCCTCGTTGGCCGCAAGCCCGAGCCCATGACGCGGGCCCGCCATGCAGTTCGCACCGACCGAGAGATGCGGAAAGAGGCCGTACGACTGGAAGACGACGCCGATCCGGAGCCGGTGTCGACGCGCGGCCTCCTCGTCGCTCTTCGTGGGCCGAGCACCCGTGCGCGGAAGTGCGACGGCGACACCGCGGAATCGCACGTCGCCCGCGTCGACGGTCTCGAGGCCCGCGAGTGCGGCGAGCAGCGTGCTCTTGCCGCAACCATTCGGCCCGACGACTGCGACGACCTCGCGCTCGTGGAGCACGAGCGACGCGTCGTCGAGCGCGACGCGCCCGTCGGGCCATCGCTTGCGAAGTCCGGAGCACTCGAGGATCGGCACGTCGGTCGATGCGTGCGCGCTCATCGGGCACCTCCTGCGAGCGCGCCGCGCTGGGCACCCGGGACGATGCCGAGTCCGCGCGCCGCGGCAAGCCGCCGCGCGAGCCGGTCGGCCACGAGAGAGAGCACGAGGTAGTACGCCGCCGCCGCGACGAGCACCGCGGGCACCATGAACGTCGCCTTGCCGATCCCGAGCGCAACCTGCATGAGCTCGGGCACCGCGATCAGGCTCACGAGGCTCGAGTCCTTGATCATGCTGTTGAGGTCGTTGATCGTCGCCGGGAGCATCGTCCGGAAGCCCTGCGGGAGCTCGATCCGCCAGAGCGTGGTGCGATGGGTGAACCCGAGCGCCAGCGCGGCACGCCGTTGTCCGTCCGGCACCGACTCGAGGCCTGCGCGCTGCACCTCCGCCTCGTAGGCGCCGTAGTTGCCCGCGAGGACGACGATCGCGACGAGGAACGCGGGCCAGGTGAGCGCCGCCTGCACGTCGAGGATCGCGGCAAGGCTCGGAATCTCGCCCGCGAGCCAGAGCCCGAGCGCCGGGAGCGAGTAGTAGACGAGGTAGAGCTGCACGAGGAGCGGCGTTCCGCGCACCAGCGCGACGTACGCGCGTGCGGGCCAGGCGATGCGGCGTCGGGCCGAGCGCATCGCGATCGCGAGCGCGACGCCGACCACGACGGCCAGCGGCATCGCGAGCACCGTGAGCAGGATGGTGTTGACGCACGCCTTCGCGAGTGCCCAGAGCACCGCGGGCCAGGCGAAGGCGCGCGCGGCATCCACTCCGTCGGCGCCGGCGGCGGTTTCACTCCCGCCCGTCGCCACGCTGTCGCCCACGCGCTCGACGATCCCGATCGACGCCTGCTCGGGCGTCCAGATCTTCCAGCGCCGATAGAGCGCGGCAAGTTCGCCGGACGACTTGAGCCCCGCGAGCGCTCGGTCGAACTCGCCGCGCAGCGCGGCGTCGCCCTTTCGAAAGAGCGCCGCATAGGTCCCGGTCTGCCCGAGCGGCGCGAGATTGACGAGTTCGGGGTCGCCGCCCGCGTAGTACTGCGCGACGACGCCGTCCTGCACCACGAGGTCGACGCGGCCCGCCTTGAGCTCGGCGTACGGCGCGAGGCCATCGTCGTACTCGCGGATCGCCTCGCGCGGCCAGCCGAACTCGAGCAGCACATCGACGCTCGCCGCGCCGTTGAGCGTCGCGACGGGTACGAACGTGCCCGTGCCGTCCGCGCCGCCGCGCATGGAGGCGAAGTCGCCGAAACGCGCGCGATCGGCCGCACGGATCGTCGGCTGCTGGTCGTACACGTAGTACGGCGCGCTGAAGTCGACCTCGGCGGCGCGCTCCTCCGTCACCTCGAAGCCGTTGATCGCGAGGTCCGCGCGCCCGGACTTCATGAGGTCGACGAGCGCGAGCCAGTCGCCGAGGACGGGCTCCACACGCAGATCGAGCGCGCGACCGATCGCGTCCATCAACTCGATCTCGAACCCGGTGAGCGCGTCGGGGTCGTCCGCCTTCGGCATCGCGAACGGTGCGCCCCCCGCCGGATCGATCGCGTAGCGGAGAACGCCGCGCGCGCGGACCTCGTCGAGCGTCGACTGAGACTTCAGCGAAGCACGTTGACTTTCCGGAAAGGCGGGCTACTTTCTGGAAATGCGCTCGCGGGTGCCTGCCGTCCAACTCACTCGGCTGTCGGTCGGCGTGTTCGCCGCCATGCTCGCGAGCATCGGCTCGACCAGCGGCGCCGCGACCGGATTCGAACGCCTTTCGCAAGGCGAAGCGGCGCGCGCGGACGACTTCCTCGGCCGATCGGTCTCGACCGATGGCGCGCGCATCGCGGCGGGAGTGCCCGAGCACGACGCCGCATCGGGAACGGGAACCGTCGGCGGTGCCGGCGCCATCGCGATCTTCGAGCGCGTCACCGGCACGTGGACGCGCACGGCGCTGCTCACCGCGAGCGACGCGGCGACCGCCGACGTCCTCGGCGAATGCGTGGCGCTCGACGGTGACCTTCTGATCGCAAGCGCAGCCAACGTGGGCCTCCTCACGCCCGCGCCATGGACCGGCGCCGCCTACATCTTCGAACGGGGTGCAGGCGGCTGGATCCAGCGCGCGAAGCTCGTGCCGCCGAACCCGAGCGAGTTCATGGAGGCGGGGCTTGCTTCCGCGATCGATGGCGAGACCCGCACGGCGGTCGTCGCCGCGCGACTCGACGACGATGTCGCGACCGATGCCGGCTCCGTGGCCATCTATCGCGAGCTCGGCGGGAGCTGGACGCTCGTACAGGAACTGCACGCCCCCGACGCGATCGCTGGCGATGCGTTCGGGTACCGCGTCGCGATCGACGGCGATGTGCTCGCCGTCGCGACACCGGCGACCGATGCGCTCGCCGAGTCGACCGGCTCGGTCTACGTCTTCGAACGCATCAAGCGCGGCGCGGGACCGTTCGTGTTCCGCGCGAAACTGATGGCGGCCGACGCTGCGTACCGCGATCGCTTCGGGACCTCGGTTGCGGTCGATGGATCCACCATCGTCGTCGGCGCGGTGGGCGACGACAACCTCGCGCCGGGTGGCGATCAAGGCGCGGCGTACGTCTTCTGGCGCGTCGACGGAGCGTGGTCGCAGATGGCGAAGCTGGTCGCAGGCGATCGGCAGCCGCTGGATGGCTTGGGCGCGAGCGTGTCTGTCCTCGAGCGGACGGATGGAACGCTGCGCGTGGCGGCCGGCGCGAGCAGTGCGAACCAGGGCGCGGGCGCGGTCTATCTCTTCGAAGGAGTACCGGAGGAGTTGGTTGAAACCGCGAAGTACACCGCGCCCACTGGCGCGGCGAACGACGGTCTCGGCGCTTCGACCTCGCTCGCGGGTCCGCTGCTGGTGACGGGCGCGGAGCGCCACGACTTTCCGCTGGCAAACGCCGGAGCGGCGTACGCGCTGTCCCTCGCCGCTCCCTGCCCCGCCGACCTCGACGGCGACGGCGCGGTGGGCGCCGCAGATCTCTCGCTCGTCCTTCTCGCGTGGGGTTCGCTCGGACTCGGGAACCCCGCCGACCTCAATGGCGATGGCGCGGTCGGTGCCGCCGACCTCAGCCTGCTGCTTGAATCGTGGGGCGCCTGCGGCTGAGCGCACTCAGCGCGCAGCGGGTGAAGGCGCATTCGCATCGGCTCCGGGCCTGACACCCGACGCACTTTCGGACTCCGCGTTTCCCTCGACGAACGCCAGAAGGATCCGCATCGCCTCCTCGGCGGCGCCGGGCACGATCACGCCGATCCTCTCGTGCGGCGTGGAGGTCCCGAGTTCGTACGTGATCCCCGGCGCACCGAACGTCTCGAACGCCCAGCGCTTGAACGTCCACTCGTCGACGTTGTTGGTGGCGCTCGATTCGACGGCGTATTCGGGGAAGCGCGCCGTGATCGCCGCAAGCCAGTCGCGCGCGAAATGCGGCGGCTCGAGCGGAGTCGCATCGGGCGGCACGTAGAAGATGTCCTTGTTCGTCGCGTGAAAGTCGAGGAGGAGGCGCACGCGCGCGCCGGACGCCGCGGCGAACGCACGGATCGCGTCGCGGACGGCGCGCGTCTCGGGCTCGGTGAACTCGTGCCAGTCGCGGTTCGCGTCGACGTGGCCGAGCGTCGAGCGCCAGTTGCCCTCGTGCACCCCATCCGGATTCACGAGCGGAACGCAGAGCACGCGAAAGCGCGCGCGGAAATCGCGCGCGAGCTTGCTGTCCGCCGCAAGCGTCTCGATGAAACGCATGAAGCCGACCGTGCCCGACACCTCGGGCGGATGCTGCCGGCCGATCACGACGACGAGATCGCGCGCATCGGCCGCGCCGAACTCGAACGCACGGATCCCGCGGCCGGCGCGCGAGCGCCCGATCTCGCGCGGCTTCGCGCCGAACTGCGCTGCGATGCCGTCGGTCCAGCCCTCGATCTCGCCGATTCCGATCAACGTGTTCGCGGCGACGACGACCGGCTTCTCGCCGAGCGACAGGCGCAGCACGCATTCCTTCGCGCCCTCGCCTCCCTCGTAGCGGTCGCGCGGCGCGCGTTCGAAGGGGCCGCCGTCGACCGACACGCGCGGCCACGGCCGCGACTTGCTCGAGGTCACGACGATGCGCACGACGACCTCGTGCGGCGCGACGGATGCATCGACCCCATCCCGATGCAGCCGAAACGCGTACCACGGGCTCGGATTGATCGGGAGGTTCTCCGGGCTCGTCACGATCTTGTATTCGAACGGCCCCAGACGCTCGCATGCGTTGACGCGTGCGCCACTGAACTCGTTGTCGATGAGGACCGCCCCGACGCGCGCACCGGATGCATCGCGCAGGTCTTCCTCGAAGCGCCACGTGCGACGCTCCTGCACGGGAAACGTCTCGCGCGGACGGGGCGTGCCCTTCGCCCGCTCGTCGGACGGCGCGGAGGCCGCCGGCGTCGTCGGCGTCTCGACGGCCTGTCCAACGCTGGCAGAGCCGATGCCGAGCGACGCGACCAACGCGAGCACACGCGCAAGTCCGCGAGCGGCGTCGAAAACCGGAGCACGCAGACGACGGGGCACGCGTCGCACATCCATGTCGGCAACATACCTTCGGGTATCGTGGCTCCGTCATGGGTTTCCTCATCTTCCTACTGATCGTGCCGATCGCGGTCGCCGCGTGGGCAGTGCTCTTCCTCTGCTGGAAGGGGCGACAGGTGCCCCAACCGCCAGCGTGCGCCACATGCGGTCACGCGACGGGGGATCAGCCGGGGAGGCTCGCGTCGATCTGCGCGGAGTGCGGTAAGGATCTCACGGCGCCGCGGGCGGTGCGGTACTTCCGACGCGAGCGAACGACGCTGATGCGCGCGGGGCTCGTCGTCGCCACGCTCCTCCTCTTGATCTCCTCCATCGTTCCGCTCGCAGGGTTGGCGGCGCTCTTCATCGGACTCGCTCCTCGGATGGTCCGGCCCGTTGCGCCTCCGCCTGTTGCACCTGTTCCCGCGCCCGCGACGGCCGCCGATGATTCCACGAGCAACGATCCCGCCGCGCCGTCGCAAGACGAAACGTCTCAAAACAAAACCTCCCAAGAGGAGGGCGCGCGATGAGTGCGTTCGAAGTCATGCTCGTCGTAACGGGCGTCCTCAGTGTCCTGCTGATCGCGATCGGTCCGGCATTCATTGGCTACGGGGTCGCGCTGCTTGTCCTCGGCCGACCGGATCCGCACGTCCCCTGCTGTGCAAAATGTCGCGCGGCGATCGCCCGCGAAACCCTCGCCTCCGGCGCCGCGTGCCCAACCTGCGGCTCGACCCCGCTTGCGACCGCAGCCGCGCGTTCATCTGCACGCACGCGCGGAATCCTCTTCATCGTCCTCCCCATCGTCGGTTGGCTTGGATTGACGTTCCTCGTGGCCCTGGGATTGGGCGCCACACGGTAGGAACGCCGTGCAGGCAGCCGGGCGGCTGCTACCTTGCAGTGATGCCAACGACCTCTCGG
>JAJTGL010000066.1 GCA_021297795.1 Planctomycetaceae bacterium | reverse complement strand
CGTTCGAAATGTCGCAGGAGTCGGGCACGGCGTTCGCGTTGCAGTCCGGGACGAGCTGGTTCTCGAGCGCGTACTCGTCGGGAACGCCGTCCGAATCGCAGTCGGTCTCGCACGCGTCCGGGATGCCGTTCGCATTGACGTCGTTCACGGTTCCCGACGCGAGGTCGCACTCGTCCGGGACTCCATTGCCGTTGCAGTCGATGCTGGTACCGAGACCGATGTCGGCACCGTCGCAGATTCCGTTGTCGTTGCAGTCGGTGCCCGAGCCGAAGATGTTGCCGCCGTTGTTCTGCCAGTAGCCGTAGAAGTCCTGCGGCGAGTTGCCGCAGAACGTCGAGTTCGACGTGGCGAGGTACGTGCAGCTGCCGTTCGAGTTGTAGACCGCGCCGCCTTCGGTGGCAACGTTCGATGCGAAGAGGCAGTTGTTCATCGGCAGTTGCCAGCAGCAGCCGCAGCTGTCGATCCGGATACCGCCGCCGTACGTCGCGATGTTGCCGTAGAACGTGTTGTTCGCAAGCTGCGAGTTGTACATGCAGTAGCCCTGCAGGTAGACGCCGCCACCGCTGCTGAACGCGAGGTTCGTCGAGAAGACGTTGCCCGTCATTTGGAGGCGGCGCGCGCAACTGAGCCAAATTCCTGCGCCATCAGACCCCGTGTTCTTCTCAAAGCGGCAGTTGGCGACGTTGATGGGCTGCGCGCTGTTTCCGACGAGGGTGCAGGTGTTGAGATCGAGCCGATAGCCGTAGCGATAGATCGCACCGCCGCGTGTATCGCTGCCGTCAGTGATGTTGTTGTTGAAGCCGCAGTTGGTGAACGTGGCAAGATCGGTGTAGCCGCGATCAACTCGCACCGCGCCGCCATGCGCGGTGCCGGTTGGCGTTGTCGCAGAGTTGGAGATGAAGTCGCAGCCGCTCCACTGGCCGCCGTAGCAAGAGATCGCGCCACCGTAGGCGTCGCCGCCTTCCGCAGAGTTCCCAGCGAACGTGCAGTTCGAGACGCTGGTCAAGGCGTTCCCGTGAATCGCTCCGCCTGTCGCAGTGCTTGAGTACAGGCTCCTCGTGCGATTTCCGACGAAGGAGCAGCCGGTGATTGGTCCGGCGTAACTACCTGTGCACTCAATGGCGCCGCCCCTCGCGTCACCCTCGTCCTGCGCGAGGTTGCCTACGAACATGGAGTTTAGCAATCCGGTCAGTTCGCCGCAGTACATCGCGCCGCCGTAGCGTGCCCGGTTGCTTGTGAAGTTGGACTCCACGATAGAGGCTGTTCCCGGACTGAAGACTGCACCCCCTCGATTTGAACTGTAGTTGCTTGAGAGATCGCAGTCCTCGAGCGTGGCGTCGCCCTCGGAGTAGATCGCACCGCCGTCCTCTTCACAGGTGTTTCCCGTGAATGCCGTAGCGCTGACGTGAACGGTAGAGCCGTAGACCGCCCCTCCGTAGTTCACGGACTGGTTGCCATTGAACGTGCACGCCTCAAGTTCGATCAGGGAGGGGCAGACAATCGCCCCGCCGTAGCGGCTACTAGGGACGCCTGCATGAAGGCCGTTCTGGATGAACGAAGTCTCCGTCGCTATGACGTCGCCGTCACTCGCAAAGAGAGCACCGCCGGCCTGGTCATAGTTGTTGAGGCCGGGGCGATTGTGGTTCAGTTCAAACACGCTTCGTTCGATCGTCGCGCCGTCGGCGAACCAAACTGCGCCCCCGAATCCATAGAGCGCCTTCGTGAAGTTTGACTCGAAGCTGCAGTCGGTCGCGGCGAAACTGCTGCCGCACCACACCGCTCCCCCTTGGGACGAGCTCGAGTCGCTCGCGTGATTCGCAGTCAGCGTGCAATTCGCGAGTTCGAGAGAGGTTGAGACGTAGATCGCACCGCCGTAGCCGGAGCCGCTCCCGGCGGAAGTGCTTCGCACGAAGTTGGATGCGAACGTCGATCCGTTGATAACCGGAGATTGAATCGAGAAGATGGCCCCGCCTCTCGCCGTGTCGCCCCCGCGCATCGTGGCATGGTTGCCGGTGAACGTGCAGGACTGGACCGTCGCGGTCGGGCCAGCCACATAGAGGGCTCCGCCGGTACAGTCTCCGTCGTATTCGCTACCGTCCGGCTCCGCCTTGTTGCCCGTGAACGTGCAGTTCGCAAACGTCGGATCGGAGCTCGTTTCAGCCGCCACCGCGCCGCCGGCGCTCTCGGCGTTCCGGTTGCGTGCCTCGTTGAGGTTGAAGTCGCAGCCGGTGAACGTGATGTCGCTGTTCACGATCATGTAGACGCCGCCGCCGCGCTCCGTGGCGCGGTTCGCGTCGAAGACGCAGTCGGTGAAGGTCGGCCGTGCGTTGACCGCCGCGACGCCGCCGCCGCGGTCGAGCGCGATGTTCGACGCGATCACGCAGTCGCGGATCGTCGGGCTCGCCGAGTTGATGTACATGCCGCCGCCGACCGCCGCGCGGCCGTTGCGGATCGTGAAGCCCTCGAGCACCGTGCTGCTCGTCTCCGAGTTGACGAACTTCACGGTCGTGCCGAGTGCGCCGCCGTCGATGATCGTCTTCCCCGCACCGGCCTCCGATCGCAGCGTGATGGCCTTGCCGTTCAGGCGCACGAGTTCGGTGTAGGTTCCCGGCGCGACGACGACGGTGTCGCCGTTTGCCGAGGCGTTGATGGCCGCCTGGATCGTCGCGTGATCCGCGGGAACGTGGATTTCGGCCGCTTTGCAGAGCGACGTCGCCGAGAGTGCGACGAGGCCCGCGAACGAGGCGAGTGAACGGGCAGCTATCGCCGAGGCACCGTGAACCATGTGCATGTCCTTCCGTGCAGCGCACGCGATACCGGGGGCAGGGCAGGGAGACGCTCCTGCCTGGCCCGGTGTGTTCTATTCCCCGCAGGAAATCCTGCGAATGCGCAGTGTCGCGCGCAGCGTTCCCCACGTCAAGAGACGCCGTAGCGGATGACGCAAGCCCCGGCACACGCGCGGCTTCGAACGGTTCGAGTCGTCGACGCCCGCCTACTTCGACCGCTTGTAGAAGTCGACCGCGCGGGCGCCGAACTGATCGACCGTGTAGCCGAAGTCCTCGACGAGGGCGCGTTCCCAGTCCTTGCCGCCCTTGATCGCGCGGAGCCACGCGCCGAAGCGGTCGGGTTGCTGGCGGATCATGAGCTCGACGATGACGTAGCCCACGGCGTAGCCGATCGCATTAGGGCCGGGCCATGAGCCGTCACGATAGTTGTAGCGCATCACCTCGGCGACATTGCCGCCGCCGCGGATGTAGTCGAGCGCCTGCGGGCGACGCTCCTTGTCGACGGGCGAGGTCTTGAAGCTGACCGCGGCGATGTACTCGCTGAGCCCTTCGTTCGCCCAGTCGGGCAATCGTGCCGGCGAGTGGTAGCGGTGGACGATCCCGTGCACGGTCTCGTGCAGCAGCGTCGAGTCGAAGCGATCTTGGTCGTCGGTCCAGAAGATGTTGACGTAGACCTGCGGCCCGACCTGGTGGCAGAGGCCCACCACGCCGCGCGGCACCATCGCGCCAAACGCGGCCTGTTCGACAAGCCGGAACTTCTCCTCGCTTGGTTGCAGGAGGATCACTGCCTTCCCCCAGAACAGGTTGAGACCCGCGGGAATCCCGAAGAGTTCGAGCACCTTCTCGTACATCGCATCGAGGCTGCGCGCGCACTCCTCGACCGCCTCGCGCTTCGTGGCCGCGTAGAGGAGGAAGTAGCGCGTTTCGACGGGGACCGCCTGCATCCCCGACACCTTGCAGATCTCCTCCGCGCGCTTCTTCATCGCGTCGACCGCAGCCTCGTGCTCCTCGCGCGAGAGCACCGGCCACGGCGCGATGCCGCCGTCGGTCTTCGGGATGCGCGCACTCATCTCCGCGTGCTTGGTGATGCGCAGATCATGCTCGTTGTCGACGAGTTTGTCGGCGCCGCGCGCGCGAGCCGCATCGATGCGCGCCTTCGCATCGGTAGCGGCCGAGCCCTTCAACGCCTTCGCCGCGCGCTCGGCGCGGTCGAACGCGGCATCGGCGGGCTTCACGCGGCCAATCGAGAGGAGCAGTTCGCCCTTCAGGATCAGTTCGTCCACGTCCTTCTCATCGAGAATCTTGCCCGCGAGCGACTCGAGGTCGTCCATGTGGACCTCGGACCACTTCGTGCGCGGCAGTGCGCCGTCGCCCGAGGCCGGGCCTTCGAACGCGTCGCCATCGAACGCGACCACCTTGCCGTTCATGCGCTTCCCGTCGCGCATGCGGAACTTCACCTGCACGGGCTTCGCAAGTTCCTCGCGCGGGAACGAGGGCTTCGCGGCGTCGGATGACTTCTCCTCCGTTTCTTCGCGCGTGTCCCCGTCCGCATCCCCGCCCGCTTCATCGTCCGGTCGCGCGGTCGCATCGACGGAAGCCAGCAGGGGCGTTGCAGACCTCGCCGGCGCCGCCGCGAGCAAAAGGAGGAGCGCGCAGGCTGCGAGAAGATTCGAGGCAAGACCACGGTGCATCTCGACAGAGTACCCGCGGAAACGCGGCGGGAGAAGCGCCGCGGCGGGGTTCAGCGCACGCGCAGCGTCAGTGCGCGCTCGATCCGCCAAGGACCGGCCGACTTCGGCGGAAGGACCGGCGCACCCGTCTCGTCGAACATGGTGATCGACGTGCCTTGCACGATCGCGGTGAACGCGCGCACCGTGATTTCGCGGTCGCCGGGCTCTGGCTGCAGGCCCCGCTCGGCGAGCATGAGCTCCACGCTCATGTCGGAGGTGATCTGTGCGGGATTCCTCGCGGCGGCGTCGAAGAGGACGGTGCCGTCGAGCTCGAGCGCCGTGATGATGCCGATCGTGAAGCCGAGCGTGGAACTCGCATCGCCGTAGCCCCTGAAGGCGACGCGGAGGGGAACGCCCTGCGTCAGCCGTCTTGCGTCGAGTTCGATCACCGCGGTCTCGGACGCGACCTCCACGCCATTCACTTCGATGAGCAGACGGCAAGCGGCGTTCGCAAGCGTCTCCGCGTATTCGGGCGGCAACGTGCCGTTCGCAACGCTCGCGGCGATGTAGCGCTCCATGAACGCGCGGCGGCTGCCTTCGCCGGTCACGGACGCGCGGATGTGGGGCAGCATCATGTTGGCGAGCTGGCGCTGTTCGCGCGGGGAAAGCGGCCGACCTGCGAGGAGTTGAAGCGTCTCGGGTGCGATCTCGGGGACGTGCTCTGCAATCGTGATGAGCATGCCGTCGGGAAGCGCGCGTCCGATGTACGGCATTGCGTACGTGGGAATCCAGTAGCCGAGGATCATGAAGCCGGCCCCCATCGCCCAGCGCGCGAACAGAAGCTGGGATTCGGCCGACTTGACGCTGCCAGGTTCGGCGAGCGATGCGCCGCATTCGGTGCACGGCTTCGCGCGGTCGACGGCGAGGAGCGTCTGGTCGCACTTCGCGCATCGAAGGCGCTTCGACATGAAACGGGCGCTTCGCAGCGCGCGGAAGCCCATGAAGCAGAATCCGCTCATCCACAGCGCTGTCAGCGCGAAGACCCACGAGAACGGAGCGGTCGCGGCGAAGACCGCCGCCCCGAGCGCGAGGTGCGCCACGACGCGCCTCCACATCGGTTGCTCGAATCCGAGCCAGTGATCCCAGAAGACGCGAACCGAGCGCGCGGCACGCCGGAGGAATCCGCGCGGCCTCGTTCCACGCTTCTCGGCGCGCTGGCGCAGCATGGAGAGTTCGGCGCGCCCCTGTCCCCAATGCATGGACGGTTCGGGTGCGGTTGCGAGCGCCTCGAGATAGCGCATCACCCACGGCTGGTCTTCCACAATGAACCCGTGGCCGCAGCCCGCCGGGTCGTCGACGTGCTCGCGGAGCGGCGCGAGGCACAGCGGGCAGACGCAGCCTTGCTCGTCCCAGAGGTGCTCGGCGCGCGCGCGCCAGCGGTCACCGCGCCGGCGCAGCACGAAGGCCAGGATGAATCCTGGCGTGAACATTCCGATGATCACGCCGCACGTCGCGACCAGGTCGAGCCCGGTCGGCGCGGCCGCAACGGTGCTGGCGAGCGTGACAATCACGCCAATCACCACGACAAGCAGCACGCTCCCAAGGATGAGCGGAAGATTTCGTGGCTCCTTCTTCCTTCGCGCGACGTAGCCGTCCCACTCGGTCTTTGGCATCGACCATGTGGCGAATCGCGCATCGCGGAGCGGGGTGTCGCTCGCGAATGCAGCGGCGCTCGGCGTCGGCGACGCTTGTTCACCCGTCGGTGTACCGGCGGGCAAATCCGAAGCGATGCTGGAGCGAGCGGGATCCATGGGAGGTTGAGGGGCGGAAGCTCGAGACGGCGATGAACTGCGCGTGCGCCACCTGAGCCGAGGTATGTTCACGCAAACGCCGCGATCGCAAGCGTCACCCAGACCGCAAGCGCGATCGGCAGTTTCGCAAGCGTGCCGAGCACGCGGCCGATCACGGCGCCAAGCGCGGGCTTTGCGGTCTCGGCGAGCGTCTTCTCGCGGGTCGAGAGTTCGCCGAGGACGGCGCCCGCCGCGGTGCCGATGGCGGCTCCCACGATCGTGCCCACGACCGGGAAGACGAGCGTGCCGGCGATCGCACCGATCACGCCACCGATCACCGAGCCCAGCATGCCGCGCGGACTGGCGCCGAAGCGCTTGGCGCCCGCCGCCGACAGCGCGAACTCGAGCACCTCGCCGATCGCGGCGAGCACGATGCATGCGACGATCGTGAGCGGATGGAAGGTGAACGGAGCGCCTGCGGGCAGCCAGAGCCGGTCGAGGACATCGATGAGGACCGCGGTTGCGACGAGCACCCATGTGCCGGGCAGGCCCGCGATGAGCGCGAAGACGCAGACGGCACCCCACAGCGTGAAGCCGACGCCGAAGATCGTCTCGAAGTAGGGGGCGAGTGTGGCGGTGTTCATCCGTGTCTCACGTTCGTCCGGTCGTTGCGATCGTCAACCGTCCCGCATGGTGCCTTCGCGGGGTTCGAGAAGGCGGAACTCGGCGGTGGTGCCGTCCGGATCCTCGCGGACTTCGACGCGATAGAGCATGGCCGCCCCGTGATGATCGACAGGCGCGAGTCGTACTTCCGCGACGAGGTGCCCGGGTCGCGAGCGCAGCCAGCCGTCGCCTGCGGCGAGCGGCTCGACGGTTCCGCGGCCGCCGTCGAGGGTACGCGGGTGCGCAAGCCGGAGATAGAGCGCGCGATGGGCGGGCGTGGGGGTGGCCGGCCAGCGGACCGCGCCGGTCGCCTGCAATGCCGTGCGCCAGTCGCGGGCTGCCGCCGGGAGCCGCCACGAGTGCGCGATGCGCGCGTCGTCGTCAGGCCCGGTGGCGGCATCGGAGGGGCCGATGAAGAGGTCGACGTGATCGCGCGGGGTGTGCGGGCTGACCGACTGCGACGGGTCGCCATCCGTGCCCGGGCCCACGCGGTGGTAGCAGAGCGCAACCCGCGCAGGGAGCGCGTCTTCGGGCGGATGGTCTCTCGACGACTCGTGCGCCGCACCCGGTCGGATGATCCGGCCGGCATCGGCCGGGGGCGCGCGGAAGGCGTCGGGTGAGGCGTCCATACCCCCTCAGTTTCGCGGGTTTCGAGATGCGTGTCGACCGCGAAAATCCGCTTCGGACACCGTATGATCCGGCCCCCATGCGCCGTTCCATCGCCTCCTTCGTTGTTCCTGCCGTCACCTCTGTGCTCTTGGCCGGCCTCTCCGCCGGACTCACCGGTTGCCAGGCGCGACCGATGGTCGCTGCGAAGAAGGAGGCCGACTTCGCCTACGAGCATGGCGACTTCGCCAAGGCGGCGCCCGCGTACCTCGAGATCATCGAGAAGGCACCGGGCGACTGGGAGGTCGAGTACCGCTACGGCGTGTGCCTCGCCGAGCTCGGCAACCTGCGCGAAGCGCGCACCCACGTCGAGACCGCGCAGGCCGCGAATCCGAAGAGCGAGGAAGTCGCCGCGGGACTGGCACAGGTCTACTTCAAGCTCGGTGAGAAGCAGAAGCTCGTGCAGCTCCTGCAGGATCGCGGCAACATGCAGCGATCGCTCCCGAGCTTCATGCTGCTCGCCGACTATGCGCTCCAGATGAACGACGCCGACACCGCCACCATGGCCGTGAACGGCGCGATCCTGCTTGCCGACGGCACCGATGTCGCGCCGTATCTCAAGGCCGTGGAGGTCGCCGAGAAGCTCGGCGACACGAAGACCGCGGCGCGCCGCCTTCGTCAGGCGTATGCGATCAGCCCCGAGGCTCCGGCCGTGGGCGCGAAGCTTGCCGAGTACGGCCTCGCGGTCGAGCCGACCACGGGCCTCCCGCCGGGACCGTGAGCGAGCAGGCCGCTCAGGCCACCTCACGCAACGTCTGGCAGCGCCTGGCAACGTGACCCTCGAGAACCCCGTCTTCACCGTGCTCGCGTCGCTCGCCGATCCCCAGCGGGCGCGGATGCTGCGTCTCCTCCAGCGCGAGGAGCTTGCGGTGGGCGAGCTCGCGTCGGCGCTGCAGCTGGCGCAATCGACGATGAGCCGGCATCTCAAGGCGCTGTTCGATGCGGGACTCGTGGTGAAGCGGGCCGAGGGTACGGCGACGCTGTACCGCGTGTCGCGCGAGGCGCTGTCGCCGGATGCGCGCGCCGCGTGGGAGCTGGTGCAGAAGTCGATCGGCGAGAGCGCGACCCATGCGGGCGACGACCTGCGCCTCGCGGAGGTGCTCGCGGCGCGTCACCCCGATCCCAAGGGCTTCTTCGGCCGCGTGGGCGGCGAGTGGTCGGATCTGCGGCGCGGTCTCTTCGGCGAGCGTTTCCTCGCGGAGGCGTTGCTCGCGCTGCTTCCGCGGCACTGGACCGTGGCCGATCTTGGCTGCGGAACCGGCGAGATCGCCGCGGAAATCGCGCCATTCGTGCGTCGCGTGGTCGCGATCGACCGTGAGCCGCTCATGCTGGAGGCCGCGCGCAAGCGTCTTCGCGGGATGGCCGAGGTCGAGGTGCGCAAGGGCGAACTGCTCGATCTGCCGGCGAAGGCGGGCGAGTTCGATGCCGCGGTGCTGTCGCTCGTGCTGCATCACATGCGCGAGCCTGTGGCGGTGCTGGCCGAGGCGCGACGGACCCTTGCGAAGGATGGCATTGTGCTCGTGATCGACATGGTTCGTCACGAGCGCGCCGAGTACCGCACCACGATGGGGCACGAGCATCTCGGCTTCAGCGAGCAGGATGTCGTGGGGCTCGCGAGCGGCGCGCAGCTGGTGCTCGAGTCGTACCGCACGCTGCGGCCGGCGATCGACGCGCGTGGACCCGGGTTGTTCGCGGCGCGGCTCGCGAAGCGCTGAAGCGGTTCGATCCGAGCTGATCCGAAACAAACGGAGGCCCGCGGTGCGGGCCTCCGTTCCATTCAATTCGTGGGCGGCTTCGTGCGAGCGGCGCCCGCAGTGTGCTGCGGACCGGTCACCTCAGGCCTGATCGACGATCACTTCGCGGCGTCGATCTTCGCGAAGGCGGCCTTCGGATCGGCCTTGATCGGTCCGACGCAGCCATTGCAGCAGGCGCGCACGAGGCGGCCGTTCACGACCACGTCGACGGCGCCGTCGCCGAGCGGCTTGCCGCTGATCGGGCAGGTCGAGGCCTTGTAGCCGGGCTTCTGCTTGGCGATGACCGCGGTCTCGAAGTCCTTCGCGAACTTCGCCGGGTCCTTCGAGAAGCGCACGACGCACTTCTTGCAGCAGAGCTTGTAGACGCGATTCTGGTAGACGACCGTCTTCGCGTCGTCCTCGAGCTTCTCGTCGGTCATGACGATGCAGTTGTCGATCGGGTAGGCGCCAGCGGCCTTGACGATCGCCTCGTCCATCTTCGGGACGAACTTCGCCGGGTCGGCCTTGAACGCCGCCTCGCACTTCGAGCAGCAGAACTTGACCTGCGTGCCGTCGAGGTTCTTGTCCTTCATCCCGGTGAGGACGGTGGTGACCGCGTCCGCGCCGAGCTTCTCGCCCGAGACGGGGCACGTTTCGAGGGGGTATGGGTCGCCGCCGAAGGCGTCGCCGGCGGTGGGGGCCGACTTCATGGCGACCGAGAGGGTGGCGCCCGTGAGGGCCGCGAGGCTGATGAGTGCGATGCGGAAACGCTTGCGCATGTCGTTGGTTCTCCTGATCTCCGTCCGGCGAAGGCCGGGGGGCGGCGATGGTACGCGATCCGGAATTCTGCGGGCGCGGGGAAGTCGGGGCGGCGCGCGGAGCGACCGCGGAAGATCGTCGGATCGGGCTTCAGCGCCTTGCCTCGCACGGCGCAGCGAGGTATTCTCCCTTTCATCCGGATGAACGGATGAAGCAGTTGTGCCGGGTGCCGTCGGGGCTCGGCAGAGGCAAGGTTTCAGGACGCGCGTCGCCGAGCGGCGTCGCGTCCTCCGGATTCCCGAGCCAAGAGTCCGCGCGGTCCGCTCGAAGTCGGGACCGTGCCGACAGGCAGTGCAACGCGAAGCCGCGAACACGAAGTCGCGAACATCTCGAAGTCCAGAACTCTCTCGAAGTTCACAACCATGACCACAGCAGCGAACACCATGAAGTCGAAGACCACTCCCAAGTCCGCCACCAAGTCCGCGACCTCGTCGAAGGCTGCTGCCGAGCCGGCGACCTTCCTCGATACCGGTCTCGTGCTCCTCTCGAATCCGGCCTACAAGGTCAAGTGCACCGCGCCCGAGACCGTGCGCTTCGGTCGCAAGGAGATCGAGCTGGCCGAGCACGAGATGCCGGGCCTCATGGCGCTGCGCGCCGAGTTCAAGGGCCGCAAGCCGCTCAAGGGCGCGCGCATCTCTGGTTCGCTGCACATGACGATCCAGACGGCCGTGCTCATCGAGACGCTCGTCGAGCTCGGCGCCGAGGTGCGCTGGGCTTCGTGCAACATCTTCTCGACGCAGGATCACGCGGCCGCGGCCGTTGCGATCGGAAAGAACGGAACCCCGGAGAATCCGAAGGGCGTGCCGGTGTTCGCGTGGAAGGGCGAGACCCTCCCCGAGTACTGGTGGTGCACCTACCAGGCGATGAACTGGCCGGACGGCCAGGGCCCGAACATGATCCTCGACGACGGCGGCGACCTGACGCTCCTCGTCCACAAGGGCTTCCAGTTCGAGAAGGCGGGCAAGGTTCCCGCGGCGAAGCCGTCGGATGTCGAGGAGTACAAGGTCATCCTCGCGCTGCTCTCCGACCTCTTCCGCGACAACAACGGTCTGTTCGGCCGGATTGTTCCGAACATCCGTGGCGTGAGCGAGGAGACCACGACCGGTGTGCACCGCCTCTACCAGATGCAGGAGCTCGGCCAGCTGCTCTTCCCGGCGATCAACGTGAACGACGCCGTGACCAAGTCGAAGTTCGACAACCTCTACGGTTGCCGCCACTCGCTCGTCGACGGCATCATGCGCGCCACCGACGTGATGCTCGCGGGCAAGACCGCGCTGATCCTCGGCTACGGCGACGTCGGCAAGGGCTCGGCGCAGAGCCTGCGGACGCAGGGCTGCCGCGTGATGATCGCGGAGGTTGATCCGATCTGCGCGCTGCAGGCGTGCATGGAGGGCTACCAGGTCGTGACGCTCGAGGACGTGCTCGAGACCGCCGACATCTTCATCACCGCGACGGGCAACTGCGACATCATCACCGCAGAGCACATGAAGCAGATGAAGGACAAGGCGATCGTCGGCAACATCGGGCACTTCGACAACGAGATCGACATGCTCGGCCTGTCGAAGGTGAAGGGCGTGCGCCGGGTCAACGTCAAGCCGCAGGTGGACGAATGGGTGTTCGCCGACGGCAAGTCGATCATCATCCTCGCCGAGGGCCGACTCCTGAACCTCGGTTGCGCGACCGGCCACCCGAGCTTCGTGATGAGCGCGAGCTTCACGAACCAGGTGATGGCGCAGATCGAGCTTTTCAAGAACTCGAAGCACTACGGCAAGACGGTGACGACGCTGCCGAAGCACCTCGACGAGAAGGTGGCGCGCCTGCATCTCGAGAAGCTCGGGGCGCGGCTCACGAAGCTCACCAAGAAGCAGGCCGAGTACATCGGCGTGCCGGCGGAAGGCCCGTACAAGCCGGATCACTACCGCTACTGATCGGTGCGATTCGATCTGAAGCCACGCGTCGCGCGGAAGCGATGACGCGGTGGAGGACATGCAGAAACAGACACGGCCCCCGCAGGCGCGGGGGCCGTGTCGTTGGTGCCACCCGGTGCCACCCGGTGCACGGCACGTGCCATCCGGTGCCTGGCACCGTCTGGCACGTGCCGTGCACCGGAAAATCGCCGTGGAATTTCCGCCGAAAACTCCGGTGCCCCAAACCGCGCTCCTTACTTTCCCTCCCGGAGGGAAAGATCCATGGGAAGACCACATCGCAATTTCGAGATCGGCGTTCCGTACCACATCGCGCACCGGGGCAATCAGCAGCAGACGGACGCTCTTCGAGAGCGACATGGACCGCCGCTACTACCTCGCCAAGCTCGGCAGCCTGGCCAAGCGCAACAAGGTCCGCATCGGCGGCTTCTGCCTGATGTCGAACCACGTGCATTTCGCGGTCATCCCCGACTGCACGAAGGGCATCAGCCGCTGCTTCGGTCAGCTGCACCGGGACTACTCGGAGATGCTCAACACGCGTCGCGGTCGACGCGGATCCAACTGGGAAGGCCGCGTCTACGCGGGCAAGATGGACGCTCGGCACGCTTGGAACGCGCTGCGGTACATCGAGCGGAATCCAGTGGACGCGGGCATGGTCGAGCGTGCGAACGACTGGATCTGGTCGAGCGCGCGTATGCACTGCGGATACGAGAAGCAGTGGGAGTTCATCAACGCGGATGTCCGGAGCGAATGGGTCGATCCCGCGCGCTGGCGCGAGGTGCTCGGTGTTCCACTGGAGGCGGAGGAGCTGGAGACGATCGACTGGATCGCGGTGGAGGAGGGGCTGAAGGCGCGGGCGCTCCTGGCGGTCGCGGCGTCGGCGGCGTAGCGGGTTGGGCCGGTGCGGCGTGCGGCACTTGGACCTGGCGCGGAAGTTGGATGCGCGTGGTGCCAGTCAGTGCACGGCACGTGCCGTGTGGTGCCTGGCACCGGGCGGCACGTGCCGTGCACCGTCAGGGGCGGGAGGCCCACTGCGCGAGCAGTTCCCGCTCCCGCGCCTCCCCGATTCCCGGCTCGCGTCCCGCGCCCCAATCCGTTCCCTCCGCCAGCGTCGGCTTCGTCGCCGCATAGTCCGCCAGCGTGTCGCGCGCCGTCTCCGCCAGCGGCCTGCACCGCAATCCATGCGCCAACGCCTTCGCGTTGCTCGCCCGTCCAGCCCCCGCGTACTCCGGCCCCTGCGGGATCCACAGCGGCAAACCCATCCACGGCGCCACCTGCTGCTGGAGCAGCCAGCCTTCATCCACCCACACGAACTCGACCGGGTTCGAAACCGCCGCCTTGATTCCCGCCAGCATCTCCTCCATCGTCAGCGGCCCCTCGGGTCCGATCGCGATGTAGACGCCCGGATGCCCGTCCGCCACGAGCTTCAGTTGAAACGCCGCGAGGTCCCGCACGTCGATGAACTGGACGCGCACCTCGTCGGGCTTCGGCGCGCGCGGTGCGAGCACCTTTCCCCCACGCGCGATCCGCACGGGCCAGTATGTGAATCGCCTCGTGTCGTCTCCGGGTCCCACGATGAGCCCCGGTCGCACGATGCACGACTTGCCGGGGCATGCCGCCTCCGCCGCCTGTTCGCACAGCGCCTTGAGCGGGCCGTACGTCAGGCCCGTCACCTGCTCGACGGTCGGGTCCTCGATCGTCGCGACCGGCGTCGATTCGTCCGGTGCGACTGAGTTGTCCATCCACACCGACACCGTCGAGACCAGTTGATACATCATCGTCACCGGCGCGAGCAGCTCGGCCGACGCCCTGGTGATGCGAGGTACGTACGACGAGTTGTCGATCACGGCATCGAAGCGCTCGCCCGACGCGCGCATGCTGGCGACCAACTCCTCGAGAGACTTCAGTCCCTCACCCTTCTTTGGATCGCGATCGCCGCGCAGCTGGCGCACCTTGGCGTACTTCTCTCCCGCCAGCCGTCCGGGGTCGGATTTGCCGCGGTTGAAGGTGGTCACATCCCAGCCGAGTTCAAGGGCCTGGTCAACGAGGTGGGGGCCGAGGAATCCGGTGCCGCCGAGGATCAGAATGCGCATGACGGAAGCGTACCGACGGGCACCAGGTGGGATTCGCGGTTTGAAGCCGCAGTTGAGACCACGGATCGAACCACGGATCGAACACGGTCCAAACCACGCATCCAGCCGCGGTCTGAACCGCGGATTGAACCCCCGACACCCGCGCCTCAATCACCTGCGACCCGCCTCGGCCCCGACCGACGACCGCGTACAGTGCCCGCGTGACGACCCAGCCTTCTCCACGCGGTTCCTTCACGCCGCTCCTCGTCGTGGGCGCTCTCGCCCTCGTCGCCGCCGGCGTCTACCTCAACCTCACCTCCGCGGACGATGCCAACACCGGCTCGGCGGGCGTGCTTGCGCGCGGCGGCGACTCATCCGGCGATGCCTCCGGCGCATCCGGTGGCGGCGGCTCCGCGCGCAGCGTCCGCAAGGATGAGGACCCCGACTCTCCGCGTCCGCGCGTGCGCGTCGAACCCGAGAAGCTCGATCTCGGTCGCGTCACCCAGTGTGGCGAGCCAACGATCGGCGAGGTCACGCTGACGAACGACGGCCGAACGCCCGCCAAGGTCGACGGCTGGGTCGCCACGTGCGGTTGCATCTCCGTGCTCGCCGAACCCGGCTTCGTCCTCGATCCGGGGGCGTCGCGCGCGCTCCCGATTCGCGTCGACCCCGCCGGAATCGGTGGAAAGAGCCAGCGCATCGACTTCCGTCTCAACGGCAACGCGCTTGGCGGCCGCGTTCGACTCGACTACGAGGTCTACAGCCCCATCCGCGTGATGCCGAGCATGGCGATCCGCCCCGAGAAGGGCACCGAGCTCCTGCTCGAACTGGAGCGCTCGACGCCGGAAGGCGAGCACATCGCGGCTCCGTTCGAAGTGCTCGCGGTGCTTCCGCCCGTGGGTCGCCCGTGGAAGGCCGCCGAAGGCGAGCCGCCGCTCGATCCGGGCTGGGGCGGCGTGATCGTCGACTACGCGGCGATCGATGAGCTCGCCGCGCAGCCCGACAGCCGAGCCGACCCCGCGTTCGAATGGCGAGGGAACGGCGACGGTGCGAGGTGGAAGACGCTCGAGCTGATCATCCGAACGGATGACAGCGTCTGCGGCGAGATCCGCGTGCGCGTGCGCAACGGATAGCGCGCCGCGCGAAGCCGGTGTCCTCGCGCCCACGCGGTCACCCACGCCGCGCATCGACGGCCGACCACCGATGCAGGCGTCGCGCTCCGGTGTCTCATGCGAGCGCATCGGCGCTCGCGCCGTGTGCATCAGCACATCTCGACGAGCATCGTCACCGCGTTGCCGCCGCCGAGGCACAGCGAGCAGATGCCGCGCTTGCCGCCGGTGCGCTTCAGCTGGTGAATCAGCGTCACGAGCACGCGCGCGCCGCTTGCGCCGATCGGGTGACCGAGCGCCACGCCGCCGCCGCAGATGTTCAGCTTCGACTCGGGGATCCCGAGCGGCTTGATGTCGACGAGCACCTGTCCCGAGAACGCCTCGTTCAGCTCGAAGAGGTCGATGTCGGCGACGGTGAGGCCGTTCTTCGCGAGGATCGCCTCGATGCCGATCTTCGGCGCGAAGAAGAGATCCTTCGGCGCTCCGCCGGCGGTGTTCGAGTCGACGATGCGCGCGAGCGGCTTCGCACCCGTCTTCTTGAGGCCTTCCTCGCTCATCACAAGCACGGCGGCCGCGCCGTCGGAGATCTGGCTCGCATTGCCCGCGGTCGCGGTGCCTTCCTTGCCGAAGGCGGGCTTCAGCTTCGCAAGGCCGTCCGCGGTGGTGTCGCCGCGGATGCCCTCGTCGGCGTCGACACCCGTCTTCGACATGCACTGCTCGGGCGAAAGCGCCACGATCTCGGCCTTGAAGTGGCCCGCGGCGGTCGCGGCGGCGGCGCGCTGGTGGCTCTGCGCGGCGAAGCGGTCCTGGTCCTCGCGCGTCACGCCGTGCTTGGCGGTGATGTAGTCGCAGGCGCAGCCCATCGCCCACTTCTCGAAGGCACAGGTGAGGCCGTCCGAAGCCATGTGGTCGAGCATCGTGCCCGGGCCGTACTTCACGCCGCCGCGGAGGTGCATCATGTGCGGCGCGAGATCCATGTTCTCGATGCCGCCGGCGAGGACGACGTGGTTGTCGCCCGCCCGGATCGAGCGGGCCGCCTGCATCACGGCCTCGAGGCCCGATCCGCAGACCTTGTTCACGGTCACCGCGCTCACGGTGTCGGCGACACCCGAGAGGAGCGCCACCTGGCGCGCGGGGTTCTGGCCGACGCCGGCCTGGAGCACGTTGCCCATGATGCATTCGTCGACGTTCGCGAGGGCGCCCGGGCATTCGGCGAAGAGTGCCTTCGCGACATACGAGCCGAGCGCCGGCGCCGGGACCTTCGCGAGGCCTCCCATGAACTTCCCGATCGGGGTGCGGCGGGCGGCGACGATGTAGGCGGCGGGGCGGGCGGTCATGGCTTCAGGAGTCCTTCGGGGTTTGACGGGGTCGTGATCGGTTGTCCTGGTCAGGTCGAGCGCACGAGGGTTTCGGAGGCTTCCCACGCTTGCACGCAGGGAGATCCGGATGCCGCGGTCGGCCGTCTACCCGACCTTCCACGGCTCCGGGGGATCGTCTGCACGAACCCCGGCGGGGGGGCCGATGATAGCGACCCCGCGGCGTCGGCTGCCGTGGCCAGAAACCCCGCCGGAGCGCACCATGCGGCACGACGACCTTTCCGAGAACCTGATGAGCCTCCAGAGCCACATCCTGCTCGAGGAGGCGAAGCACCCCTCCGCGAGCGGTGACTTCACCTGGATCATCAGCGCCATCTCGCTGGCGGCGAAGTCGATCGCGAACCACGTCCGCCGCGCCCGCCTCACGGGCGCGATCGGCCGCTTCGGCGAGACGAACGTGCAGGGCGAGGACCAGCAGAAGCTCGACGTGATCGCGAACAAGGCGCTCATCCGCTGCCTCGGTACGCGGGCGTCGGTCGCCGTCCTCGCGAGCGAGGAGGACGATGAACCCTCGATCCTGCGCCGCGGCGTCGAGGGCGGCAAGTACTGCGTCCTCTTCGACCCGCTCGACGGCAGCTCCAACCTCGATACCGGCGTCGGCGTGGGCACGATCTTCTCGATTCTTCGCAACGACCCCACGATCCCCGACGCCCAGTCGACCGTCTGCCAGCCCGGTACCCAGCAGGTGGCCGCCGGATACGTCCTCTACGGCTCGTCGACCATCTTCGTCCTGACCACGGGCAACGGTGTCGCGCTCTTCGAACTCGACCCCTTCATCGGGTCGTTCCTCCTCGTGAAGGACAAGGTGCGCATCCCCGATGCGAACAAGGTCTACTCGGTGAACGAGGCCTATGCCCCGACCTTCCCCGAGGGTTACCGCAAGTACCTCGAGTGGGCGCACGCGAACGGCTACTCGTCGCGCTACATCGGGTCGATGGTGGCCGACGTCCACCGCACGCTCCTCACCGGCGGGGTCTTCATGTACCCGCCGACGAAGAAGAACCCCGAGGGCAAGCTCCGCTACCTCTACGAGGCGAGCCCGATGGCCTTCATCATGGAACAGGCCGGTGGACTGGCCTATTCGGGCGCGAACCGCACGCTCGAACATCGCCCGTCCCGCGTGCACGAGCGCGTCCCGGTGCTGCTCGGCTCGCGGAACGAGGTCGAGCGCGTGCGCTCCTTCGGGGGGTGAGCGCCACCCCGAGCGCCACCCACGGTTGCTCCGACTTCGTGCCAAACGTCACGAAGTTCTGGGCGGCTCGAATGAATTCTCTCACTTCGCGGATTCTCCATTGCACTTCCGCGTCGAGCCGATGACGATGGCTCCTGCGGCGCGCCTTTCGCCGCAGTCTGCATCGAACGCGCTGTGCCTCGCCTCCCCGCGATGCCACGCCAAGACCGAGAGCGCTTCGTCGCGACTCGATGGTCACACGTGGCACCCGGGCGTCGTGCGAGTGTGACCGGGTGTGTGCGGCGGGTCCGACGACCCACCGCATCGATCTGCACTGGTGCATCAGGCACCGAGGAGGCTCCATGTCGGTCTCGGCTCCCGTCCGTGAGGGTTCGGCGTCGAATCTCGATCGCACGCATCGTCGGTCGCGCGCCAAGTCGCGCGTCGCGCGTGCGGGAGACGAGGGCGTCTGGATGGCGGCGCTCTGCATCTCGTTCGTCGCGTGGGGCGTTCCGGCGTGGCTGATCGGTGCATCGCTTGCGCTCGCCGGCGGCGAGGCCTCGGTGCTGTCGCAAGCCGGGCGCATCGCCATGCTCGTCGTCGGCGTCGCCGCGACGGTGATCGCCGCGCGCTCGGCGGTCGTGGTCTCGCGTGCGCCACGCCTCGGAAAGCGCCACTACCGGCGCACCCTTCGCTACGCAGCGGCGATCGTGGCCGTCCTGACGGCTGCGTTCCTCTGGCAGATCCTCACGGTCGACGGCATTCCGGGAAGCGACATCCTGATGGTGCTCTGCGCCCTCGGACCAACGGTGCTGATGGCGGAGCTTTCCTTCGCGATCCCCGCGATCGCCAACGGTCGGCACGGAACGGCGATCGGGGCGACCGGTGGATTCCTCTGGTCGTTCGCCAGCATCGCATTGGCCGCGATCACGGTGCTGCCCGCGATCTGGTGGTTGGCGCCGCTGCTTGGGTTCGCCGCCGCCGGTTGCACCGGTCCCGCCGCGCTCCACCTGTGGCGGCACTACGAGGGCGACCTCGTGGGCGGCTGATGCGCCCGATCCGGCCGTTCCGTGCGCGCGGTTCGCCGCCTGTCGCATGAACGGTTGGGCACTCTTCGCGGAAGGCTCCCCCGGTATCGCGCACCGCGGGGCGGTCAGGATCCGCGAAGGTTGCTCCGGCAAGGAGAAGACGCAAATGGCCAACGAGCGGGGACGAGGTCAGCAATCGGATCGGTACACGCTGCCGTCGAGGCGCGAGCAACCGGAGGAGTACGACAGCCAGTCGCGCTACGGCCGCCGGGAAGAAGCGATCGAACGCGGCCAGGATCGGGCCTGGAAGGATGCACGCAGCGACGAACGGAGCGGCGGTTCGGAAGCCGTGGGCCCTCGTCGCATCACGAAGGCGGAGCGGGAAGCGAGCGCAGCGGGCGTCTGGACCGCGGCGCTGTTCGTGGGCCTGACTGCGCTCGCCTCGGTGTCCTGGGTCGCCTGCGCCGGACTTGTGCTGCGGCTTGGAGAGAACCCCGGTCTCTACGACCAACTCCTCGTGTACATCTCCGCGGGACTGGGATTCCTCGGGATCCTGGGGTCGCTCCGGGGTGCGTGGCTCCTCGCCCTCGCGCCGCGCATGAAGGGGCGGCAGGGAGCCGTCCGTCGGAACGCGGTGGTGCCGGTGCTGCTCGGGCTGCCGTTTCTCCTTGGAGCTCTCTCCGGCGATGCCGAGTCCCACGACTCGATGCTCACGCGGCTTTCGGCTGCGGCGCCGATCCTGCTCCTCGCCTACCTGAGCCAGATGCTCTTCCATGTCGGCGCCGGTCGTCACGGGACCGAGTGGGGTCGATGGGCGGCGATCCTCTGGCTCTGCGCCGCCGTGGTCGTGGCGTTCTTCGGCACCTGGTTCTGGATCTCGATCGCGCTCTCGCTCCTCGCGGCGAGTCTCGCGATGCTTGCGGGGAACGGCGCGTGGGATCACTACGAGAACCGGATCTGGGGCATCGCAGCGGCACCGAAACCTGTGGAGTCGAGCGTGTCGCGCAAGCAGTCGGGGCGCGGCCGGACGCATCGCTGAGCGGGCGCCGCGGGGAAGGGTTCTCGGTGTCGACATCCGGTACGCTTCCGCCATGGCGGCCCGCGGAACGATCCATGTCGTTGGCTCGATGATGATCGACCGCGTGGTGCACGTGCGCGCGATTCCGCGGCCGGGCGAGACGATCGCCGCGCTGTCCGCGCAGACCTTCGCCGGCGGGAAGGGCGCGAACCAGGCCGCGGCCGCGGCGAAGTGCGGCGCGCGCGTTCGCATGCACGGTCGCACGGGCGAGGATGGCGCCTTCATCCGCGACGCGCTCGAGGTGGCGGGCGTGCGCGTCCGCGACGTCGCGACCAACGACAAGGTTTCCGGATCCGCGACGGTGATGGTCGCCGCGGACGGCGAGAACGCGATCGTCATCGCGCCCGAATCGAACCTCCGCATCACGAAGCAGGGAGTCGAGCGGTTCCTCCAGCGCGCGAAGCAGGGCGAGATCGTCCTCTTCCAGAACGAGTGCGCGCTGCTCCACGAGGGGATCGCGCTCGCGGCATCGCGCGCGCTGCGCGTGTGGCTCAATGCCGCGCCCGCGGACGAACGGCTCCGGGCGCTGCGGCTCGAGAAGCTCGCGGGTCTCATCGTGAACGAAACCGAGGCGGAGACGATCACCGGCGAGCGCGACCCGCGCCGTGCGCTCGAGGCGCTGGCGAAGCGGATGCCGGGCGGCACTGCGATCATCACGCTCGGTGCGCAGGGCGCGATCGCCGCACTTGGCTCGGCGCGCTACGCGCACCGCGGCTACGTGGTCGACGCGGTCGACACCGTCGGTTGCGGCGACGCGTTCGTGGGTGCGTATCTCGCGGCGATCGTCGACGGTCGCGACATCGCGCAGGCGCTGGCACGCGGCAATGCCGCCGGTGCGCTGGCCGCGATGCGCGCGGGCGCGATGCGGTCGCTGCCCACGAAGGCCGAGATCGATGTCGCCAGTGCGCTGCCCGAAGGGACGCGGCTCAAGCCGCGGCCGCCCGCCGAGGACGAGGGCGTGGTTCCGCCGCGCTGCACGCGCTGCGACTACGACCTCCATGGCAAGGGCGAGGGCGAGGCATGCCCGGAGTGCGGTCACATCGTGCGGCGCTTCCTCTTCCCGGGGGCGTGGGCCAATGCAGGCACGCGGCGGAAGTTCGTCACCGGCGGCCGGTGGGCGATCATCGCGATCGGGTTGGCCCTGGCGTCGGCGGCGTGCTTCGGTTTCGCAGCGGTTGGCTGGGCTTCGGGTGTGCTGTCGGCAGGGCTCGGGCAACGCATCGTCGTCCTCACCGGATTCGTTTTCGTTCTCTGCTTCGCTGCCGCCGCCCTGTGGGCGAAGTGGTCGCTGGCGGCCGGGCTCCCAGAGCCGCGCCTTGCGCGCGCGATGAAGTTGGTCGCTGTTTCCGGCGTTGTCGTTCCCTTCATCGGACTTGTGTGCGAGTTCTGGCCGGGACGCGTGATCTGGTTGATACCTCCAACGGGGTTGCAGGCGATCTGGTCGATGGTCGGCGCGCGCCTTGGCCTGTCGTGGTGGATCCTCGTGGATCTCGCGTTTCTCGCGGCGCTCGTACGAGCCGCTCGGATCGCCGCGTTTGCCCGCGTGAGAATCGCACCGCTCGTGGTCGGAGTGTTCGGCGCGCTTCTTGCGTGGGGCGGAATTCGCTGGCACGATGGAACGGACGCGATGAGCGTGGCGATCGCGGTGCCGATGGTCGCGATCGGGGGCCTCGGACTTTGGGCCGCGGTCGCCGTATCGGCGCGCGAACTCGCGCGCGAGATCCGAGCGCTCGAGTGACGTGATGGTGAGATGCGACGGAGCGATCGCGTCGCTTCGATGGACGTGAACGCCTGCGTGAACCTCGGCCGATGCGACACAAGCAGCAGATGAACGACGACGACCCTGGTACCCCGTCCGCCTCCTGCAGCCGCTGCGGCTGCGGCACGCGCGCGAGATCCGCTCGAAGGGATGATCCGGCGGAATGACCGATCCTCCGTCCATCCCGACGCCGCCGCCTCTACCCACACGGGTGGAGACGCGCATCCTGCCGTGCGACCGCTGCGCGTACGACCTGCGCGGGCGTCATGTCGGCGAGTCGTGCCCCGAATGTGGATGGACGATCGACTCGGCGCTTCCGACCTGGTGGGACGAGCGATTGCTGAGGCGGATCGCGCTGTGGGCGCGTGTCGCGACAGTTCCGTGCTGGATGCTCCTTCTCGTGCCGCTCCACTTCGTGCTCTCGATCGCCGAGCTCGACTCGATCGGGCGCTTCGAGTGGACCTTCGGGATCTTCCTTGTGCTGATGCCGCTGCAGGTTCTCGCGCAGCTCGTCTCGGTGCTCGCGCTTGCCGACGATCGGCTCGGGCGAACGCGGTCGCGGATCCTCGTGGCGGCGGCGCTCGTGCGGCTGCTCGCGTTCGGGCTCGCGGTCGCCGTCATCGCCTACGAGAACACGGTTGTAACCAGCGATGGGCTGCTCATCTTCGGGTACTTTGCGCTGCCGGTCCTTGCGATCGGCGCCGATATCGCGACGGTGCGCGTGTTCGCCAACCTGCGCAAGGAGGTGCAGCCGATCCTCGGCATGTCGCAAGGATCGATCGCGATGATCGCGCGCGGATTCATGTGGGGGGTCTACCCGCTCCTCATCGTGCCGTTCGTCGGGTGGTTCTTCGCGCCGATCATCTGGACGGTCGCGATGGCGCTGTGCTTCGGCGAGCTGCGGCGGGTGGCGAAGGCATCGCGCGAGGCCCTCGCGTCGCTCCAGGCTTGACGGTGGGCCTGGCGGTGCACGGCACGTGCCGCTTGGTGCCAGGCACCACACGGCACGTGCCAGGCACCGTCGCCCCGCGACGGAACCTCGCAGCCAGACGGCACTTCAGACGGTGATGTGGCGTGCGCGACACGTGCCAAGCGGTGCCGGGCACCGGATGGCACGTGCCAGGCACCGTTTCAGGCGAGCCGGCACCGACGGTCTGAATGTCGATGGACGTGCCATCGAGTTCGCCGAGACCTTCCATCGCACGGGAGCCCATTCGACCGCAGCCCATTGCACGGCAGCCTTCCCCGAGCCGGGGACGTCGGTGTTCCAACAGCGAGATGTCGCGCAACACGCGACGCGCAGGCGCAGGGATTCGATGCACCCAACGTGTTCGACGTTCCTTCGCGATCAGGGGGCCGCGATGAAGGCGCGTGCTGCCGAGCACCTCCAGGGACGATCCGGATCGGCGTCGACCCGTCGACAGAAGGTAAAAGACGGAAAGGTCGACCGGACGGGGCGAGTTCCAGGCCCGGCTCGCCGAATCTTGGTGGAAACGGCTCGCAGGCCGCGTCAACGCGGTGGGGGCGCGGGCGCGCGACGCACCCTTGTCCGAGACGGGCTTGCTCGAGGTCGAGGTGCCGCGCCAACCCACCGGGACCGGCGCCGTTCGCCATCCCTAGCGCCCGGCCGAGGACGGTCGAATCCTCCACAGCTCGCCGAATCGGAAATCCACATCCTTCGTGGGCCCGAAGCGCCCCCAGCCGGCGACGGGTGCGAAGGTGAACTCGCCGACGTAGATCCGGCCGCTGCCCGCCGGGCTGTAGAGATCGATCCGCACGAAGTCGATGTCGCCTGCGAGTCGTCCGGCGAGCGCGAGCATCTCGTCGAGCAACTCGGGCCGCCCGATGTCGGGGCCGGGCGGATGTCCGTAGGACGCGTCGATCCGCTCCCACGCTGGGGTGTAGAGCGAACGGGTGTGTGCGGTGAATCGATCGAAATCGACCTGTACGAACGCCGGCTTGCCATCGAACACGAAGAACTTGTAGTCGAGGGGTGCCTCGAGCCCCTCCTCGACGAGCAGTTCCTCGACGACGAGCCGTCGCGGCATGTCGCGGTACCACCGCTCGTTGGTCTCCTCTCCGAACCCCGCGGCGAGGAACGCGCTGCACTCGCGTCGCAGCCAGTCGGGATCGATCGCGTCGCGGTCGGTCACGATGACATTGCGCCCGCACGCATGGTTCGCCTTGATGACGAACGCCTTCGGGAGCCGCGCAAGGTCGATCTCGTCCGCCGATTCGTAGACCGCAAGCAGCGAGATCAGATGGCGCTCCCCGACCAATGCCGCGACACGGTCGCGGACCGCGAACTTATCCGCGAGAATGTGCGCGTCGGGCGGGGGCGCGAACAGCTTCCGATGGATGATCTTCTCGTTGAAGGACCGTGGATCGCGCACATTCGGCACGTAGCCGAGTTTCTCGGTCGCGCGGACGATCTCGGCGGCAACCCTTGGCGAGCAGCGGGACGACACCATCGTGCGCGCGACGCGCGCCCCCTCGCGAGCGAGCCGGAGGAGCTTTCGCCGGGATGGGAAACGTATGCGGAAACCCATGTCGTCGTGCAAACTAGAGATCGGCGCGTACACGCCGCGCACGCCGCGAGAGCGGCCTCAACTTTTCAGGCTCGCCATGTCGATCACGAAGCGGTAGCGGACGTCGCTGCGCAGCATGCGCTCGTAGGCCGTGTTGATCTCGTCCATGCGGATCCTCTCGATGTCGCAGACGATCCCGTGCGTGCCGCAGAAATCGAGCATCTCCTGCGTCTCGGCGATGCCGCCGATGCACGAGCCCGCGAGGTTGCGGCGGGGCAGGATCACGCTGAAGGCTGCGATCTGCTGCGGACTCGGCGGCACTCCCACCATGCACATCGTTCCGTCGAGCTTGACGAGCGCCATCAGCGCATCGAGCGAGTGGTCCGCCGAGACGGTGTCGATGATGAGGTCGAACGAGGACGCGTGCTTCGCCATCGCGGCCTCGTCCTTCGAGACGACGACCTCGTGCGCGCCGAGCCGAAGGCCATCGGCAACCTTCGACGGCGACGTCGTGAAGAGCACCGTGTGTGCGCCAAGCGCGCGCGCGAACTTCACGCCCATGTGGCCGAGCCCGCCGAGCCCGACGATGCCGACCTTCTTCCCGGGTCCGGCCTTCCAGTGACGGAGCGGCGACCACGTGGTGATGCCCGCGCAGAGAAGCGGTGCCGCCGCGGCCGGGTCGAGGTTCGCCGGCACGCGCAGCGTGTACTTCTCGTCGACGACCACCCTCTCCGAGTAGCCGCCGAAGGTCATTCCGCCAAGGTGCTTGTCCTCCCCGTTGTAGGTGAAGGTGGCGCCCGTCGTGCAGTACTGCTCGAGGCCTTGCGCGCAGTGCGCGCACGTGCGGCACGAGTCGACGAGGCATCCCACCGCCGCGAGGTCGCCGACCTTGAACTTGGTGACGCCGTTGCCGACGCGCGTCACGCGGCCGAGGATCTCGTGGCCGGGCACGACCGGGTATTCGGTGAAGCCCCATTCGTTGCGCGCGAAGTGCAGGTCGCTGTGGCAGACGCCGCAGAAGAGGATGTCGATCTCGACGTCGCTCGCGAGCGGGGTGCGCCGCTCGATGGCGTGCGGTGCGAGCGGGGAGGTCGGCGACTGGGCGGCGTAGGCGCGGGTGGGCATGGTGGGGTGCTCGAAAGAGGCAGGAAGGCGACGCGGCAGAATACGCGCGGCTCCGAGCCGCTGCGGCGAACTCGGATCGGCTGCGCAAGGTGCGGCGCCGCATGAATCGGGAGGGCGAGGCTCTGACCGACGGATGACCCGGGCGTCCATTCGCCCGGCGTCCAGGCGGTCCTCGTCGGCATCGACGCACCCTGTCGCCGCGGAGACGGGTCCTGCTCGCCTCCTCGCCACTCGGATACCGATGAGGGAATCGCACCGTCGTCGATCCGTCAGGCGCAACCAGGCGTGGGTTCGGAGATCATCGCGGACTCGGTTCGGTGTCCGTTTCGGCCGCCGGGAATCGGTATCCGAAGAACGCCAGCTCGCGGGCGAAGCGATCCTCGACGATGGCCCGCGTGCGCGGGTTGTAGAGGCTGGCCGCCGTCGCCTCCTTCGGCCGGATCCCCGCCTTGAAGCTGGGCATCCGATCGGGTTCCCACGGAATCCCGAGTCGTTCGCAGACGCTCCGCATGTCGTCTGCCATCCGCTCGTGACGGATCACCGCATCGAGGGCGAAGCGGCCGTCGATCAGGTAGTAGGGCTCGTTCGATGCGATTCCCTCGGTGGACAGCCATCGCTCGAACTGCTCGGCGTCGGGGCGCGTCGCGTCGTGCCGCGACGGATCCTGCTTGCGACGGAAGTAGAACGCGGAGACCGTGACCTCGAACGGATTGCGGATCACGCAGAACTTGAAGTACCCGTTCCAGACCGCGGGGCCCACCTCGCGTCGAATCGCCTCCGCGGTCATGTGGTTCCACCAGCGCACCGGGCGGCCGTCGGCGGCTCCGCGCCGCCCCACGATGCCCTCCGGCGATTCGTGCGCCTCGCGCGCGTGCGACTCGGACCACTGGCCGTCGGGCATGCAGTAGCGCTCGAAGTAGCTCTCGACGCTCGTGCCGCCGGTCTTCGCGGTCTTGGTGTAGATGAAGCGGAGACGGTGGCTGACGAGCACGCGGGTCCTCTCTTCGCGGGAGCGGGTCTGCCGCGCAGCGTATCGTCAGCGCACCGGGATGGTCAGCACCGGCCGCATCGAGGTCAGGGGCTTCACCTGAAGGTCGAAGAGGTCGCGGATCAGCGCGAAGGTCTGCTTCGTCATGCGGTCGTCCTCGCGGATCCAGTACCACGAGCCGTCGTGAAGCACGCTCACCGCGGCGTTCGCGGGCGCGCTCCTCGAGCGCTCGACGACGAACACGCTGCGGAGCACCGAGCGAAGTTCGTCCGCGGAGAACTTCTCGTCGTCACCCAGGCTCGCGAAGGCCTCGGTCGCGGTCTTTGCGCGCACGGGGCGCGGCGACTCGATGTCGGCGCGGTCGACGCCGAGCGAGAGGAGGCGCAGCACCGCCATCAGCGAGCGCGTGCGCGCGGTCATGAAGTCGCCCTGCACGGCGCCCTCGAGCCCGACCAGCTTCCAGTCGCCCGCGCCGGGTCGGATGTCGAGGATCTCGCACAGTTCGAGCGCCGCGGGGTCCGCCTCGGTACCGTCGTAGAGGGTGAAGACCGGCACGCGCTCGACCGACACGAAGTCGTATCCGGCGCCGTCCGGGCGCGGCGTGAGGACCGAGCCATCCGCGCGCGCCGACATCACCGCGGTGAGCGTGACCGATTCCTTCGGGATCGGCGCCCAGTTCCAGGTGATCGGCTTCTGCACGAGGCTCAGCGAGATCAGCCCGCGGCGCTGGAGGTCGCCGAAGAGCGCGATCGTGCGCGCGAACTCCCGATCGAGCGTCGAGACGCTGTCGCGCACGTTCACGTCGAACGACTCGACGCCCTGGATGCGCTCGCAGCCGAGGAAGAGGATCCAGGAGAGCGGATACCCCGCGCTCACCAGATTCTCGATGCTCTGGATCGGGATCGGCGCCATCATCTCGTTCGCCAGTTGCTCGCCCTGCCGCGGCACGAAGGTGAGTGTCGGCGTGTACGAGAAGCCCGCGCCCGCGCGCGCGCCCTCGAAGGCGATGCCCTGGAAGCTCGCGTCGCTGCTCACATCCGCGCGGTAGGTCGTCGACGTATTGATCTGCGTCACCGACACCCATTGCGTCGGTTCATCGTGCGCGAGGCGCACGAGGTTCAGCAGCATCTGGCGGTCCATCGCGTCGGCGACGGCGGTGTTGAACGCCGCGTGGTCGTTCTCCAGTTGCTGCGCGGCCATCTGGCTGCAGCCACCGGCGAGAAGCAGGGGCGACGATGCAAGCGCGGCAAGGGTCGCGCGGGCCGACGAGTGCAGATGTGTCGCGAGGTACATGGGTCGAGATGGTACGAACTGCCGTTCATCGTGCGGTTGCCGGCCTGCCGCCGGGCCAAAGCACACCGCCCCCGGCAGGGCCGG
>JAJTGL010000065.1 GCA_021297795.1 Planctomycetaceae bacterium | reverse complement strand
GCTGTACCCGCCGCCGACCGTGATGCCGGAGATCCCCACGCTCGGGCAGGATCCGCTCGTGAAGGTGCGCTGTCCGTGATCGCAGAAGAGGCTGGCGTAGATCGGGCCAAGCCTGGCACCGGCGCCGATGGTCGCACGCTCGGTCGAGGCATCGAACACGACGGTCGACATCGGCGACACGTCGATCACGAGGCCGTCTCCGAGTGATCCTCCGATGTAGCTGTGTCCGCCCGAACGCGCCACCGCGGCGATCCCGCGGGGCCGAGCCCAGGAAAGGGCGAGCGCGATGTCAGCGGCGGCATGGGCGCGCACGATGGCGATCGGCTGCGCACGATGACGGCCGTTCCAACTCGTGGCGAGATTGAGGTACTCGGGATGACCAGCAAGGCGAACCTTGCCCGGAAGGAGCTTCTCAAGCGCATCGAGGTCAGACTGCGACACGATACGCGCACAGGGCGGATCGGCGCCCGCGATGCGCACCTTGATGAGGGGGGCAAGCGCGAGGGCGGTCGCGAACTTCAGCGCGGTACGGCGCGAGCACGTCGCATCTTCGACGACCTGCGCCTTCCCGAGGTGATTCGAACGCGACGAGAGCGACGACATCCGTGCGAGTGTCATCGAAGACCCGTCCACATCCACATGAATAACCGTCGGATTGCCGTGCGTCCGAGAATCCCACTCCCCCGCGCTGCACAGCGCAGGCGTGGTTCGAGACGGACAGATCGGGCGAATCCGTCAACAAGTGTGAACTCGTTCGTTTGATTCACCGATCACCGCGGTATGCGCACTCTCACCACCGCATCCATCGTCGCTTCTATCGCAACATCCGCCGCAGCGCTCCCCCCGACCACCGCGATCAGCGGCTACGGGTTCGTGAAGGATGGCACGCAACGGAACTACGTCGCCATCGAGTTCGCGTCGGGCGTCCTGCCGCAGGACGTGCAGGCCTTCGTCGAGCCGCTCGGCGGCTGCCTCGCGATCCCGCAGGATGGAGGCGACAACTTCGCTGCGGCGCTGAGCCTCCTGCTCATCGACTCGGCGAACCCCGAGCACAACGCCGCATGGGTCGGCGTCGTGCACCTCCCCGCCGCCGATGGCGAGCTCCACTGGCAGACCGTCGAAGGCGACGACGCCTCGTACCTGCCCTTCAGCAAGGGGCTTCCCGCGAACTCTCCGAGCATGCCGCTCGGTGCCGTCCTTCACGCCCACTCGCAGGAGTGGTTCGATGCTCCGATCGGAAACGGCACCTCGCAGGTCCGCCGCGCCGTGATCGCGTTCCCCGAGGGCCTCGAGGACTGCGATCAGGACCAGATCCC
The DNA here is from genome assembly GCA_021297795.1 of Planctomycetaceae bacterium. GTDB lineage: Bacteria > Planctomycetota > Phycisphaerae > Phycisphaerales > SM1A02 > QWPT01. The sequence goes on along the minus strand of JAJTGL010000065.1, from coordinate 33,042 downwards.
CGACGTGCTCGTCTTCGCGCTCGAACTGGCCGAGGACGCCAACGGCGACGGCACCCTCGACTGGTGCGCCCCTGTCGGCGATCTCAACCTCGACGGAATCATCAATGCCGCCGATCTCTCGCTGCTTCTCGCGGCATGGAACACCCCGAACGCCGATCTCGACGGCGACGGCATGACCGGCGCGTCCGACCTCTCGCTGCTTCTCGCGGCGTGGAGCAACTGAGCACAGGTCACGACCCGCGGCCGAGCGCCACGCTCATCGCACGCGGTCGAGGCACAGCATCTTCGTGAACCGCACCGCGGCCGTCGGCAATCCGACGGCCGTGTGCCTTCCGTCGCCCGTCGCGGGGAATGGGCCGCCGTGCACCATCGCGGCCGAAACCGCGACTCCGGTCGGCATCGCCTCGTCGAGAATGCGTCCAGCCTTGAAGCGCAGAACGCCGAGCAGCGTGGCGCGGGTGGCCGCGTCGCCTTCGTCCGAGACGATCGTCGTCGCAAGCTGGCCATCGAGTGCGCGCGCAAAGTCCACGAGCTGCGCGTCACCCTCGACCGCGACGACGACGCCGAGCGGACCGAACGCCTCCGCGAAGACTTCCGAACGGTGTGCCCGCGCGAACGCCGCGTCGACCGCGAAGAGCGTCGGCGCCAGGCGGAACCCCGGGCCGGAGGCGGCCCCGCCCGCGACCGGCACCGCACCGTGCGCGCGCAGTGCGTCGATCGCACGAGACGCGTGCTCGCGGATCGCCGCGGTCAGGAGCACGGCAGGCGCCGCGGCCGAAAGCAACTCGCGCGCGCGAGCCACGACGCGCGCCGCCGCATCCTCGCCCGCCACGAGCAAGACGCCCGGCTTCGTGCAGAACTGGCCACCGCCGAGAAGGACGGACGCGGTCCACGCCTCGGCGACGGCCTCGGCGCGCGCCGTCGCGGCGGCTGAGGCGACGAACACCGGATTCACGCTCGACATCTCGAGGCTGGCGGGCTTTCCGAGCCGGTCGCATGCGGCCTTGAGCCGAAGGCCCGACGCGCGTGAACCGGTGAATCCAAGCGCGGCGACGCCCGCGTGCGCAAGCAGCGACTCCCCGTCCTCGGGCGCGCAGTCGAAGAAGAGCTGCACCGCCGCCTTCGGAAGCCCCGCCGCGTCGCGCGCCGCGGCGCAGTGCGCGAAGAGCCGCGCGGTCGTGTTCAGGTGCCCGGGGTGCGCCTTCGCGATCACGGGGTTGCGGGCCGCGATCGCCGCGCAGAAGTCGCCGCCCGACACGCCGTTGAAGGCGAGAGGGAAGTTCGACGGGCCGATCGCGACCACGGCCCCGCCGAGCGGGACACGCATCGAACGGAGGCTGTTCTTCGCATCGCTCGCCACCTCGCGCCACGACTCGTCGCGCAGCGCGCGCGCCGCCTCGCGCAACTGGAAGGTGGTGCGGTTGAACTCGACCTCGGAAAGTCGCGGCGCATGCGGGAGCGCGGTCTCCTCGTGCGCGAGCCGGGCGAGGCCATCGCGGTCCGACTCGAGCCGCGCGGCGTAGTCGTCGAGGAACCCCGCGATCTGCGCGCCCGGCGCATCCGCGAGAAAGTCGATCGCGTCGAACGCCGCATCGGCGAGCGCCTCGAGTTCGGCGCGCGAGGAGCGCGGGAAGTCCACGCCGATCGCCTCGCCGGTCGCTGGATTCAGACTGCGCATGATTCCTCGGATTCCTCGGTCACCGCCCTGCGGCGGACCGCTCATTCCTTCGCAAGCGACGGACGTCCGTCCTTCCACGAGATCGACACGTTCGCGTCGCCCTTCAGGAAGGTGTCGAGCCACGAGCCCATGGCCTCGATGCGCCAGTCGCCCGGCTCGAAGAGCGGCGACGGTGCGGTCGAGTTCCGCGACATCCACCAGCGCGAGAGGTCGCTGCGCGTCAGGACCATGCCCGGCGCGAGGCCCATCGCGATCGAGCGCGCGCTCGCGATCGCGAGGAGCGCGTCGATGCACGTGCGGTCATCGCCGGTCTCCTCGGTGATCTTGCCGTGCGCGAGCTTCTCGGGGGCCATCTTCGCGCCCTCGGTCACGGCGGCGAGCAGCTCGGTGCCGTACTTCTGCGCGAAGCGCTTCGGGAGCCCGCGGATCGCCGCGAGCGCCGCGGCGGTCGCCGGCTTCTGCCGCACGATCTCGGCGAGCGTCTCGTCGGGCATCACCACGCGGTGCGGCAGGTCCTCGGCGCGCGCGATCGTGTCGCGGAGGCGCGTGACGAGCCGCAGCGTCGGGATCTGCGCCGGCTTCATCGGCCAGCTCTTCATCGTGCGGCGGATCTGCGACTCCTCGTCGAAGCGCGCCGGGATCTTGCCGCTCTGCTCGCACTCGCGCATCGCCCAGGCGAGCGTGCCGCGCGCCTCGAGCTCGCAGCGCAGGCGCTCCCAGACGAGCGGCAGGTAGCGCACGTCGTCGGCGGCGTAGCGGAGCTGCGACGGCGTCAGCGGACGCGCGTCCCAGTTCGTGAAGGTGTGGCCCTTCGAGATCCGGTGTCCGGCGAATCGCTCGACGAGCTTCTCGAGGCCCGCGGGCCACGGCATCTCGGCGAAGGCGGCCGCGACCTGCACGTCGAGCGTGTTGGACGGCTCGCGGCCGAGGATGCGCCGCACAGGCTCGAGATCCTGCGTGCCCGCGTGCACGAGCGTGAGGAGCGACGGATCGGCGACGAGCTCGAAGATGGGCGCGAGGTCGGGCACGGCCACCGCGTCGACGAGGATCACGCGCTCGGTGGTCGCCAGCTGCACGAGGCAGATGCGCGGCCAGTAGCTCTCCTCGCCGATGAACTCGGTGTCGTAGGCGAAGGTGCCGGCGGCGCGCACATGCGCGAGCGCCTCGACGAGCCCTTCCTTCGTGGTGACGAGCTGCGCCTCGCCGCGCGGCACGAGCTGGTGCTCGAGCAGCGGCGCGCTGGTCGCGTCCTCGTCCTGCGTCGCGGCGTGATGCCGTTCGCGCTTCTTGCGTCGGTAGTTCAGGTTCATCGCGCGCCTCGGCTCAACGGGACATCCGGTTGCGGACGCACTCGATCACCGACGCGGCGACGTGCTCGAGCTGCGCGGGAACGAGGTCGGGATAGATCGGCAGCGCGATCGCCTCGAGCGCCGCGAGCTCCGCATGCGGGAAGATCCCGCGCGTGTAGTGGAGGTGCGCGAAGCACTTCTGGAGGTGGAGCGGCACCGGGTAGTAGATCTCGGTTCCGATCTTCCGGTCGGCGAGATCCTGACGCACCGCATCGCGGATCGCCGCGGGCACGCGGATCGTGTACTGGTTGTAGATGTGGCGGGCGCCCTTCGGTGCCGCCTTCGGGTAGCGGAGCTGGAACCCACCGGCGGAGAGCGGCGTGCCCGAGTCGGCCGCGCCCGCCGCGGCGAAGGCGCTGTCGTAGAACGCCGCGTTCCTCTGGCGTCCGGCGCTCCACGCGTCGAGGTGGCGCATCTTCACGAGGAGCACGGCCGCCTGCAGCGCGTCGAGGCGCGAGTTCATGCCGACCTCGTCGTGGTAGTACTTCGGCTCCATGCCGTGGTTCCGGAGCCGCATCATGCGTGTCGCGAGCGCGTCGTCGTTCGTCGTGATGATGCCGCCGTCGCCGAAACCGCCGAGGTTCTTCGAGGGGAAGTAGCTGAACGTGCCGATCGCGCCGCGCGAGCCGACGCGCCGGCCCTGCGGATCCTCGGTGCCGATCGCCTGCGCGGCGTCCTCGACGACCGGGATGCCGAACTCCTTGCCGATCGCGAGCATCGCGTCGAGGTCTGCGGCCTGTCCGAAGAGGTGGACCGGCACGATCGCCTTGATGTTCTTGTGGCAGCGGAACGCCTGCCGGGTCGACTCGGGGCAGATGTTGTAGGTGGCCGGATCGACGTCGACGAACACGGGCTGCGCACCGAGGCGATGCACGCTGCCCGCGGTCGCAAAGAAGGTGAAGGTCGGGCAGACGACGGCGTCGCCTGGGCCGATCCCGAGCGCCTGGAGCGCCAGCAGGATGGCATCCGAGCCGTTCGCGCAGCCGATCGCGTACTTGGTCTGGCAGTAGCCCGCGGTCTGGCACTCGAGCTCGGCGATCTTGGGACCGCCGATGAAGTACTGGCTCTCGATGACCTCCTTGATGACCGGCTCGATCTCGGAGCGGATCGTCGCGTACTGCGCCTTCAGGTCGAGCAGCGGAACATTCACGGCAGCAGCGGTCGCGGTCGTCAAGATGGACTCCTGTTCCTCCGGGCTACCGGAGATCCGCCATTGTGACGAATCCGTGGCCCTTCGGAAAGGGCCGGAGCGCCGATGTCGGGGGTCTGTTGCGTGCTATCGGGCGCCCGCGGCGGGCCCGACTCCGGTCGACCCGAAACCGCCCGCGCCGCGTCCTGTTTCCGTAAGTTCATTGACAACAGACACTTCCGCACGCGCAACCCGAGCGATCACCATCTGGGCGACCCGCATCCCGGGCTCGACCGTGAAGGCGCTGCGGCCGAGGTTGATGAGCGGCACCTTCATCTCGCCGCGATAGTCCGCATCCACGGTGCCCGGGGCGTTCGGCATCGAGATCCCGAACTTGGTGGCGAGACCCGAGCGCGGGCGCACCTGCGCCTCGAAACCGGGGGGCAGCGCCATCGCGAAGCCGCAGGGAATCATCGCGATGTCGCCAGGTTGAAGCACCACCGGCGCATCGAGGTCGGCGGAGAGATCCATGCCCGCCGCGAGTTCCGTCTGATACGCGGGGAGGATGGCGGACGGGCGCAGGCGCTTGATCGCGATGTCGACGCGTTCCATGCGAGGAAGATCCATGCGGGGAAGGTAGCGGCAAAGTCGCGCCCGCGAACCCGCCCCTCTCAGCCGAGCGCCTGCACCGCGGCGAGCACGGCGTCGGCATGACCGTCGACCTTGACCTTGTCGAAGCGCGCGGCCACGCGGCCGGTGCGGTCGATGACATAGGTCGTGCGGACGATCCCCATGTAGGTGCGGCCGTACATGCTCTTCTGCTGCCACACGCCGAAGGCCGCGGCGATCGGCGGAACGCCGTTGTCGCCGGGCAAGTCCGCGAGCAGCGTGAGTCCGAGCTTGTACTTGGCATCGAACTTCCGATGGCTGTCGGCGGAATCGGGGCTCACACCGAGCACGGGGCAACCGAACTTCGCGAACTTCGGGCGGTTGTCGCGGAATTCGCACGCCTCGACGGTGCAGCCGGGCGTGTCGTCCTGCGGGTAGAAGTAGAGGACGAAGGGCTTGCCCTTCAGGCTCGCGAGGGTGACGGTCTTGCCCGCCGCATCCGAGGCGCGGAAGTCCGGGGCCGCTCCCCCGATGGCGATGAGGCCAGAGGATGTGGGTGCCTTCGAGACGACCTTCGAGACGACCTTTGGGGCGATCTTCGGGGCGATCTTCGGCGTGGACTTCGCGCTCGACGTCGCCGGACCCTTCGCGGTCGCCTTCTTCACGACTGACTTCTTGGCGACTGACTTCTTGGCGACTGACTTCTTCGTAGCCTTCTTGCCCGACAACGGCTTCTTGGTCGACGCGGTTGTCTTGGCGGCCTTCGCGGTCTTGCGCTTGATGGTGGTCGGCATGGTGCGCCGTGTTCGCCATCCCCTGCCTGCGGATGCACCCCGCGGATCGAACAGGCGGCGTTCAGGACCCGCGGCGGAGCATCTCGATGTGCGGGATCCCGTCCTCGTCGTAGAGTTCGGACACGCGCTCGAAGCCGAACTCGCCGTAGAAGCGCTCGAGGTAGGCCTGCGCACCGATCCGAATCGGAATGCCCTCCCCCGCCGCGACGATCCCACGTCGCATGAGTTCGCGCCCGAGCCCCGTGCGCCGCGCCGATGGCGCGGTCACCACGCGGCCGATGCTCGCCTCGTCGTACTTCACGCCGGCGGGAAGAAGGCGCAGGCAGGCGACGACCGAGCCATCGGACCGCTCGGCCCAGAGGTGGCTGCTCTCGGCGTCGAATCCGTCGAGGTCCTGATACGCGCAGCGCTGCTCGACCACGAAGACCTCGGCGCGCAGCGCCAGGATCGCATACAGCTCGCGCGCCGTCAGCGCATCGAAGGAGCGATGCTGCCACACGAGAACCGGGACCGGGCCCGCGTCAGGGCACCGTTCACGCGGCGACGTCACGCGTCCTCGCGCCGATAGTCGAGATCGGGCGACGGGCTCGGATGCGCCGCCACCTCCGGCGTTCGGAAGCAACCGACCCAGCGGGTGGGCGCGACCTGAACGAGTGCGTACTCATCCTCTCCGGATTGCGTGGCCGGCTTCACACCCGCGGGCGGATCGGGCCACCACGGCACGAGCTTGCCGAGGGACGCGGCCACGTCGAGACCGGCGCCGCCCGGAGGCGGCAGCGTGAACTGCTGCGCATCCTTCACGACCTCCTCGACCGTGGTCAGGCGGTGCTTGCGCGTCGTGAGGAGTGGGATCGAGTTGAAGAGCCCGCGCGTGTACGGATGCAACGGGTTGTCGAAGAGCTCGAACACCCGCGCGTACTCGACCACGCGACCGGCGTACATCACGCAGACGACGTCGGCGTTCTCGGCGACCACGCCGAGGTTGTGCGTGATGAGCATGATGCCCATGCCGCGAGAACGCTGGAGCTCGCGCAGGAGCTCGAGGATCTGCGCCTGGATCGTCACGTCGAGCGCGGTCGTCGGCTCGTCGGCGAGCAGCAGCGTCGGCTGGCACGCGAGCGCCATCGCGATCATCACGCGCTGGCGCATGCCGCCGGAGAACTGGTGCGGATACGCCTTCATCCGCTCCTCGGGCCGAGGGATGCCGACATCCTTCATCGCCTGGATGGCGATCGACCACGCCTGTTCAGTGCCCACCTGCTGGTGCAGCAGGATCGCCTCCATGATCTGGTCTCCGATCGTGTAGACCGGGTTGAGGCTCGTCATCGGCTCCTGGAAGATCATCGCGATCTTGCCACCGCGGATCGAGAGCATCTCGCCCTCGGAGAGCGCGAGCACGTTGCGCCCCTCGAACATGATCTTGCCACGGTCGAATCGCCCCGGCGGCCGCGGGATGAGCTGCATGGTGCTCATCGCGGTCACGCTCTTGCCGCAGCCCGATTCACCCACGACGGCCAGCGTCTGGTTCGGATGCACCGTCATCGACACGCCGGCCACCGCCTGCACGCGCGGGCCCGATCCGTTGTCGAAGCTGACGGCAAGATCCTGGACCGAGAGGATCGGCGTGGTGCGCGCGGGTGTCGCCGCGGCGTTGGTCGCGGTCGACAGCATCAGTGCGCCGCCTTTCGAAGCTTCGGATCGATCGCGTCGCGGAGCGCTTCGCCGAGCAGGTTGTAGGAGAGGACGGAGAGGAAGATCGCGAGTCCCGGGAACACCGCGAGCCACCAGACAAAGGTGCCCGTCGCGGCGGTGGCGCTCGAGAGGAGCTTGCCCCAAGAGGCCTGACCATCGGGTCCGAGGCCGAGGAAGGAAAGCGTTGCCTCGACGGTGATCGCGGCCGCAATCGCGAAGCTCGCGTCGACAAGCACCGGCGTGACGCCGTTCGGCAGCATATGGCGGAAGAGGATCGCGCGTAGCGGAAGGCCGGTCGCCTGCGCCGCCTGCACGAAGTCCTGCTTGCGCAGCTTCAGGAACTCCGCGCGCGTGAAACGCGCGGCACCGGTCCATGAGAAGCATCCGATGATGGCCATCATCACGTACGTGTCGCGGGGCAGGACACCCGCAGCAACGATCAGGAGGAAGAGGACCGGAACCGCCATGAAGATCTCGACGACACGGAAGAGCAGCATGTCGATCCAGCCGCCGAAGTAGCCCATGACCGCGCCGATCGTGACGCCGATCAGGAGACTGATGCCGGTCGACACGAGTCCGATCGAGATCGAGAGCCGACAAGCCCACAGCATCTGCGCGAGGACGTCGCCGCCAAGCGCGTCGGTGCCGAGCCAGTTGTGCCGCGAGCCGAAGGCCGTGCCCTTGAACTCCTCCAGCTTGGGGTTGTCCTCGACCTTCGAGCCGGGCTTCAGTCCGACCATGTCGCTGCGGGTGTACTGCGGCGACCACGGGATGAGTGTCCAGGTCGCCCTGATCTCGCCCGCGCGCTCCTGGTCGATGTAGCGCTCGAAGTTGATGAGCTTCGCGCCGCCCGTGCCGAGCGACAGTCCGATCGCGAGCGCCGCCGTGCCGAGGACCATTGCTGCGCGCGGGAGCAATCGGTCAAAGGTCGGGATCGCGAGCACGAAGACCGCGATGGCACCCGCCACGACAAGCGCGATCGGCCACGGGCCCGATTCGCTCCGCGCGAGCGCCTCGAGCCATGCGATGTCGGACTTGTCGGCCCAGCGCGTGAGGGCACCCGTCAGGATGATCGTGAGACCCGCCTGGAGGAGCGCCACCACGAGAATGCCAAGACGGAAGGCCCGGCCGATCGGCTTCTTCGCCAACTTTGCCGCCGGCTCGCCACGTCCCTGCGCCGCCGTGCTCTTCCCGTCCCGCTTCATCCCGCGCTTCTCGCCGAACGGGATGAACACCCACGGCACGCCGACCACGAAGCCGATCATGAGCAGCCAGTCGGTCGGCGAGAGATTCGCGACGAGAGGCCACGTGACCGACGTCACCGATCCATCGCTCGCGAGCGTCTCCATCCGCCACGGATGCGCGCTTGCGAGCACCGGCGCGAAGATCGCGAGAAAGGCCACCAACCCGATCCACAAGATCGCGAACTGCGCACCGCGACGGACGATCACGCGGTCCCAGGCATCGGCCCAGAAGCTCTTCGCCTCCTGTGCGCCCACGCCGCGCATGACGTCGATGCCGGAGATCGCCGCCGGTGCGCCGACCGTCGATGTCGGCTTCGATGTCGGCTTCGATGTCGGCTTCGCATCACTCATAGCTCACCCGCGGATCCGCGACCGCGTAGAGGATGTCGGCAAGGAGCAGCGCCAGCAGGTTGACGCACGCGATCATGAAGGTGTTGGCGAGGATGATCTCGCGGTCACGCAGGTCGATCGCCTCGAGGATGAGGCTTCCCATCCCGGGGATCGTGAAGATGCGCTCGATCACGACTGAGCCTGCGAGCATCGCCGGGAAGATGCCGACGAACATCGTGATCAGCGGCAGCAGGCTGTTGCGGAACACGTGGCGCATGACCACGTCCTTCCGCGACACGCCCTTCGCCTTCGCTGTGCGCACGTAGTCGGCGTTGAAGTTCTCGAGCATCGCCGCGCGGGTCTGCTTCGAGAGCACCGCGAAGGAGGTGTACACGAGGCAGAGGATCGGCAGCGCGATGTGCCACAGCGTGTCGACCAGCCAGCCCTCGTGCCATGTGCCGGCATCGTCGAAATACGGAAGGAACGTGTAGCTCTCCGCCCCGCTCGCGTGCAGTCCGCTCACCGGAAAGAGCCCGAGGTACTGCTTGTTCGCGAGGAAGCCGATCGCGAACACGCCCGCGAGGACGGTCGGGATCGAGTAGAGCGAGAGGAACGCGAGACCCGATCCGACGTCGAACCAGCCTCCGCGGCGCACCGACGCGAGGATGCCGGTCGGAATCGCGACGAGGTAGGAGATCGGGAATGCGATCGCGTTGATGAGAAGCGTCACCGGAAGCGCGGTCGCGATCAGATCCCACACCGGGCGGTTCTTCGAGAAGGCCACGCCGAGGTCGGGCGTATCCAGCGAGACCACGCCGGGAATGATCGGGATTCCGCTCTCGGGATAGGGCTTCGCACGGAAGGCGATCAGCGCGCGCTGGCGCGTCTCCTCGGCCTTCGCCCACTTGAGATGCATATCGGCGGCGGCTTCCTTCAGCGCGGCGGCCTTCGGATTGGCGTCCTTCGCCGGATCGCCAAACTCGAGGTCGCGGAACTTGTCGGGCTCTGCGCCGCCCTTCGGCTCGAGACGCGAGGTCCATGGAGCCCCCTTCTCGCGCACGTAGTCGGCGAGGGTGTCCTTGAAGAACCGCACCGAACCGATGTACGCCCGCCGCGCACCTTCAGCCTCGCGCTGCAGCTTCTTGAACTCGACGATCTGCTCACTCGCCTGATCGGCTCCTCCCGAAGCGGCGACGATCGGCGTGAACACCACCTCCGGCTTCGGCGGCACCGGGAAGGCCCAGCCCATCGGCGGCTCCACGATCTCGCGCGGCGCGGAGACGCGGTCACCGATCGGCGTGCGCAGATCGCGCTCGCCGAACTTGACCGGCGAGATCCGACCAAGCCAGCGCAGGTACTGCACCACCACCGGATCGTTCAGGCCGTAGCGGTCCTCGAGGTAGGCCTGCATCTGCGCGGCCTTGCTCGTGTCGCTCATCTGACCACCCGACACCGCGAGTCCCGCACCGATGCCGCCCGGCGCAAGCGCGAGCAGCATGAACACCATGAACGTGATCCCGAGCACCGTCGGGACCATCAGGCAGAGGCGTCTGATCAGGTAGTTGACCATGAAGGGCGTCGGTTCGGATCAGCTCTGGCGATCCACGGAGGCTTCGGGCACGCCGAAGCCAACCGCGGCGACATCACCCGCCCGAGGGCGCGGGTACCGCGGTCGCGGACGTTGTCTTGAAGAACTCCTGCGGCTCGAGGCCGGTGCGGTAGGTGTTCACATTTCCGAACTCGCGCTTCACGAAGCGCAGCCACGGCGCGACACGCACGAACGTGTAGGGCTGCTCCTCGGCGATCAGCGCCTCGAGCTCGCGCCACACCTGCATGCGCTCGGCCTCGTCCATCGTGCGGCGACCCTTCTCGATCAGCGCATCGCCATCGGCGCTGCGCCACTGGATGAAGTTGTCGCCACCTTCCTTCGTCGACTCGGAGTGCCAGATCTGCCGGGGATCGCTCTCGGGCGCATTGTTTCCCCAAGCGAGCGTGATGGCGTCGAAGTCGCGGAGCTTGAGGATCTCCTGATAGCGGCTCCAGTCGACCGGACGCGTCGTCATCACGATGCCGGCCTTCGCGAAGCTGTCCTTCGCGAACCGGGCGAGACGCTCGGCGATCTCGCCACCGGTCGCGTAGGTGTACTCGAACTCGAAGGGATCGCCGTTCTCGTTCTCGAGGACGCCATCGCCGTTGCGGTCCTTCCAACCAGCCTCCGCAAGGAGGGCCTTCGCCTTCTCGGGATCGAACGCGAGCGGCTTCGTCGCCGGATCGCTCGCGGGGCTCTCCGGATTCATCGGCCCCTTCGAGACGATGCCGATCCCATCCCAGATGTCTCGGATCATCTTCTCGCGGTCGAGGAGGTGCGTCATCGCGCGACGCACGCGCTTGTCGGCGAAGGGCGTGCTCTCCTTGCCCGCGCGCGGGCCGCACTGCCACGCGATGAACGTGTAGCCGCAGCGCATGTTCACCCACTTGAGCGCGTAGTTGACCTCCTCGAACCTGGGCTCGCCCTCCTTCGGGACTTCCTTCAGCACCGAGTTGAACTGCGGCGATGTCGGGAGCATCATCGAGCCCTCGCCGTTCCGGTAGGCGACGAGGCGTCCGAGGTCGTCCTTGATGGACTTGAACCGCATTCCCGCGAGCGAGGGCTTCTCGGCCCAGTACGCCTCGTTGCGCACGAGGACGACGTCCTGACCGGGCGTCCACTGACTATCGAGGTCATCCGGTCCCGTGGGCAGGCGCTCGAATCGGAACGGCCCCGAGCCCATCATCAGCCCTGTGCCCTGGTTGACCTGCGTCGGCTCGAAGCGCGCGTAGTAGGCCTTCGGGAGGATCGCCAGTCCGAGCGCGTTGATCGCGTTGGTGAAGAGCGGCTCCTTGAAGATGAACTCGACCGTCAGGTCGTCGATGACCTTCACTTCCTTCAGGTTGTCCATCGTGCTGCGCGTCCGCTCGGCCTCGATGAGCGGATTGAGCACGTAGTCGACGTAGGTCCAGCGGACATCCTCGGACGTCACCGGCGAACCATCGCTGAAGCGCGCCCTTGGATTGATGTGGGCCCGCACCCAGAGGCCGTCGGGATCGACCTGCCATGCGTCCGCGAGCTGCCCCTTCAGCTTCAGCGTCTTGGGGTCGAACGTCGCGAGCGGCTCGCAAACGCGCTCGAGGACTCGCGTGTAGTAGACGTCGCCCGAGATAAACGGAACGAGCTTCGCCGGCTGCGCCTCGAAGAGCTCGACGAACTCGCCACCCACGGCGAAGCCCGGCATCTTCGACGGGTCGGACGCGGGGGTGGGCATCGGCCAGCGCTCGATCTTCACGCCAGGGCGCGCCCACGCGTCGTTGGCGACGGCGGCACCGGAGGCACCGGCGTTCGCACCGCCGGAGGAACCGGCGGCGTTGCCCGTCGGCTGCACCACGACCGTCGGCCGCTCGGCGAAGCCCTTCTCGACGATGCGCTGGAGCTGCAGCGACTGCTGCTCGATCTCACCGAGCTTCGAGCGCGTCGCCTCGAGCGCGAGCTCCATCCGGGTCTTCTGGACCATCGAGAGGAGCACCGCGATCAGCACGACCACGAGCAGGAGGATCGTGACGAAGTCCTTGATGCCGAAACGGTTGTTCATAGGGTCGCCTTCCCCACTGAGGGGGCGACCATCCTACCGTGAGTTTCCCGCATTCCTTCGACCGGGGAACTTTTTCCGCGGTGTTTCGACGAGGCGTTGAGATCGCGCATGCTCCGTCGGGCGCGGAGCTTATGCCACGCGCCGGCCGCGCATTGGGTCGAACCGCTCGCGCAGTTCGTCCCCGAGGAAGTTGAGCGACACGAGCGTGAGCGCGATCGCGAGGCACGGCGCCGCGAGCAGCCACCAGCGGCTCTCGACGGTGTTGAGCTCGCCCAACCCTTCCGCTGCCATGTTGCCCCAGCTCGGCACGGGTTCGCGGACTCCGATCCCGAGGAACGAGAGGAAGCTCTCGGAGAGAATCGCCGCCGGCACCGCGAGCGCGGCGTACACGGCGATCGGGCCGACGAGGTTCGGGAGGAGGTGCCGCGTGAACTGCCGGACCGGGCTGACCCCGATCGCGCGACACGATTCCATGAAGGGCTTGGCGCGAAGCGCCATCACCTGACCGCGAATCACCCGGGCCATCGTCAGCCAGCTCAGACCACCGATCGCGATGAGCAGCGTGACGATGTTGATCGCCTGCCGCGCCGCGGGCGCGAGGTCCGTCCCCTGCTTCTCGAGGATCCCATCGACGGCGACGGCAAGAAGCACGACCAGCAGGATCGACGGAAGTCCGAAGAGGATGTCGACGATGCGCATGAGGACCGCGTCGACGCGCCCGCCCGCGGCGCCTGCGATCGAGCCGTACGTCGTTCCCACCATCACGGCGATCGCAGCGGCCGACAAGCCGACGAGGAGGCTGATCGAGCCCCCGACGAGGAGACGCGCCAACACATCGCGCCCGAGTTTGTCGGTGCCGAGCACTCGGCCGGGCACGTACTGCCCGACCGCGCGCGCATCCTCGATGCGCTTCAGATCGTCGTCGGAAAGCGTTCCCCAGATCGGAGGCAGCAGATTGAGCGCCAGATTCGAGGCCTCGTAGCGCGGCATCTCGGTTGCGCCCGTGGCCACCGCGCCCGCACTCCACGGCAGGCTCGCCACGCACGCGAGCAGGATGCACCCGAGCACGAGCGCGCCCACGCGCCCCGCGCGACCGAGTCGCACGCGCGTCGCCGGTCGCATCGCCTGTGGTCGCACCGCCGCCGAAGTCATGGGGCGGATGTTAGGTTCTGCCCGACGGATCCGCCGGAGGAGCGGCGTCGTCCCCGCGTGGTGCGCCTTGAGGGTCACGCGGACCTCGGCGATCGTCGCGTGGGCCGCGTCGATCCTCGCCGTCTCGCGCCTCGGGCGCCCGCGCCTCCGGTTGCCTCGGCGAGAGCGCGCGCGTTCGGATCTCCTCCGCGATCGCCGCGGTGTCGGCCGCATCCTTCTCGATCGCACCGCGCATCTCGGCGATGCTCGCCTCGAACAGCTTCGGCGCCCGCTCCTCGAGAACGAGCAGCGCGAAGAGCCGCCGTCCCGTGGTGCGCAGCGCCGCCTTCAACTGCGCGGGATCCTGCTCGGCGCGCGCGGCGAGCGTTCGGCCCCAGTCCTCGGAAACGCGTGCCGCCAACTTCAGTGCCCGCGACAGTTCCTCGTCGGTGATCTCGCGACGCGAGAGGTCGGCTCCCGCCGCGTCGCCCGCGACGAGACCCTCGATCAGCCCACGCTCGCGCGTTCCGAAGCCACCGGCGCGCGGCCAGTCGGGTGGAAGCGGCATCGCACCGCGCGCGCCACGGTCGCGTCGCCCCTGCGCGGGCTGGTCTTCCTGCGCGGACTGCTCGCCGCGCGGCGCCTCCTGCGCCCCCGCCGCATCGCGCACGAGGATGACCGGCATGACGGCCGGCCCGGCGAACAGGAGCAGGGAGAGCGCCGTGACGCCCGCCCGCATCCATCCGGACCCCCGAGGGCCGGCTGCAACGTGCGCGATTGCTCGAGTGGTCGTTCGGTCCGTTCGGCTCGACATCGGAACCTCCGTGGAACAGCGTTCTGGCGCGACTCTCGCGTGATCCGACGCGGGATGCGCGCGGACAGCGTACCGCGATGGACTCGCGACGACAGCGACGGACGCAGGCTTCCACGCGCGCGGCGGCTCAGAGGCCGCTTGCGCTGCGCGAGACGATCGCGGCGAACTCGCCGGAAAGTCCGTCGAAATCAAGGTCGATCGCCCCGTCGATGCCCCCGTCGATGCCCCCGATACCGCCGAGGGAGTCGCCGTCGAATCCGACATCCGCCATCGAACCGACCGCGGATGATGCCGCCACCGCGGCGTCGATCCGGGAGATCGAGGGATAGGCGAGCCGCTTCGGCGACTCGAGCGCCGCCAGCACCGCGGGTGCGGGAAGCGACGATGCGCGGCGCAGCGAATCGGCGGCAAGCGCGATTTCAAAGTGCTCCGGCGACACGACGGCGACCACGGTCGGTGGCAGTGCGGCATTCGCGGGAACACCGGCATGTGCCGAGTCGCCTGCGTCGGCAATCACGCGCCCGGGCGTTGGGCCGCCCTGGCCGGATGCTCCATCCACACCACCGAAGCCGCGCGACAGCACGATTGCGCCAGCGGTGACGGAACCGACCACCGCGATCGCGGCAGCAACCCGTACCCAGGTTGCGAACTTACTCCGGCGCGCGGGCATGATCCGTCCGGCGACCGGACGCACCTCGCCGCGTGCAAGCGGGAGCTGCAGATCGCTCGCGGCGAAGATGCGATGCTCGGCCTCCGACGAGAGCTGCGCACGGCGCATGGATCCCACCGCGTCGAGGTCGCGCAGGAGCGCCGCGAGTTCGGCGCGCTCGGTCGGAGGCAGATCGCCCCTTCCGTCCGGGCCAACTCCAGCGTCCGCACCGCGCGAAGGGCCCCGCTCGGAGGGGTTGCCCGCGTTCTCGAAGTTGTCGCGCTCGTTCGACATCGTCACATCCGTCTTTCTCGCACACTTCGGCGCATCCGTTCACGAGACTCGTCGCGTTTCCGCGAAGCGATCCAACCCAGTCTGCGCCGTCACCAATCCAACGGCGACTGTGCGCCGCGATTGCACCGAAACAAGCCGAGCATCGCGCATTTCTCGCCCTGCAGTGGCCTGTCCCAACCGATCGAAGCCCGCCCAGACCGCAGAGGCCGCGCGACCTACCGGCGCGCGCTCTGCTCCCCAGGCCTGCCCCGACGTCACCCCGCACCCCCGCCGTCGACCCCCATCTCCTCCAGCATGGCCTTCAACTTCTTGAGGGCGCGATGGTGGCGCGCCAGAAGCGTACCGATCGGCTCGTCGTAGTAGTCCGATAATGCACGAAAGCTCATCGCACCCGTGTGCCGGAGCTCGATGATCTCGCGATCGCTCTCCGACAACCGCTCCATCGCCGTCTCGAGCTTGTGACGGACATCCTCATCGAGACCGCTCGGCCGATCCCTCGGCGCGGCCACCGAGGCGAACGTCTCCTCCCCGGCCGAGCGCGCGTGGCGCGCGCGCCGACGCATCTCGTCGCGAAGGCGGTTCATCGCGATCCGGAAGAGCCACGATTCGAAGCGACCCGACTCGATGTACGACGCGATCTTCGCCGCGAGCGTGCAGAAGGTCGACTGGGCGATCTCCTCCGCAAGTTCATCGTCGCGACACTGCGCGCGCAGGATGCCGAAGACACGCGGCGCGTAGATCGAGACGATCGACCGCCACGCGGCGGAATCGCCGCCCGACGCAAGCCGCAGCAACCGCTCGACCTCGCGCGCCTCCGCTTCCGCCGCACGCGTCTCGAGCTCCGGTGCCTCCCCGCCACGCGACATCCGCTCGCGGTCGTCGGCGCCGCCGACGCGGCTGGCCTGCCGTCCGTCGGGTGGTCGGTCGGATGAATCGGAGGCCTTCGGCATCGTCGTCTACACCCGCGCTGGTCGGCGCATGGTCACGGCATCATCACCTGCCCCGTCCCTGATGACGGCGGATGCACGACAGCCGCCACCGCAATCGGGCAGCGTAACGCGGGTTGCTTCGTTCGATTGCCGCCGCGATTGCCGCCGCGATTGCCGCCGCGATTGCCGCCGCGATCGGCAGCCGCCTGCTCACACCGGCAGGTCGTCGATCGGTTCCTCCACCACCCGCACGCGCGTGGGCGTCGCCAGTTGCCGCGGAGCCGCGGCGTACTCGTCGGGCGCCGACGCGTAGGAGAGGTTCTTGAAGCGCGTGGTCGAGCCGTCCCAGACAAGGTTGACCGTCCCGGTCGGGCCGTTGCGCTGCTTGGCGAGGATGAGTTCCGCCGTGCCCACCTTGTCCGGGTTCTCGTCGGCCCAGTTCGGATCGCCGCGGTGGTAGTAGTCCTCGCGGTGCAGCATCATCACGACGTCGGCGTCCTGCTCGATCGAGCCCGACTCGCGCAGATCGCTCATGCGCGGACGATGGCCCTCGCGCTGCTCCGCCGCACGGTTGAGCTGCGAGAGGCAGAGGACGGGTACGTCGAGCTCGCGCGCCATCGCCTTGATGCCGCGAGAGATCTCGCTCACCTCGAGCTGCCGGCTCTCGACGCGCGAACCCGAGCTCATGAGCTGCAGGTAGTCGATCGCGATGAAGCCGATGCCGTATCGCTCCTTCAGGCGCCGCGCCTTCGAACGCATCGCGAGAAGCGAGAGACCGGGCGTATCGTCGATGAAGAGCGGAAGGCCCGAGATCTGGCCGCACGCGGCCATCAGGCGGCGGTAGTCGTCGCTGCCGAGCATGTGCTTGCGCATCCGCTGGCTGTCGATCTGGCCGAGCGCGCAGAGCATGCGCTGGATGAGCTGCTGCTTGCCCATCTCGAGGCTGAACATCACCGCGGGCGTCCCGTGCTGCGCGACCTGCTCGATGAGGTTCAGCGCAAGCGCGGTCTTTCCCATCGACGGGCGCGCCGCGAGGATGATCATCTCGCCGCGCTGGAGTCCGTTCGTCATCTCGTCGAGCTCGGCGAAGCCCGTGCGTACGCCCATGAAACCCTTGCCGTCGCTCGCCTCGATCAGGCGCATCGTCTCGTCGACGAGCTCCTGCGCCGTCGCGACGGCGCCCTGCTCGCGCTTCTGCGCGATGCGGAAGATGCGCTGCTCGGCGCTCTCCAGCAGTTCCTGCGCGGGCAGCCGGGAGACGTGCGCCTCCTCGAGGATCTGCCCCGCCGCCGCGATCACCTCGCGCGTCGTCGCCTTCTCGCGCACGACGCGCGCCCAGTGCTGCGCATTGGCCGCGCTCGGGACACCCTCCGCGAGCTGCACGAGGTAGTCGAATCCGCCGATCGCCTCCACGAGATTGCGATCGACGAGCAGCTGGTTGAGCAGCACGAGGTCGACCGTCGCATGACGGTCGTAGAGCTCGACGATCGCGTCGTAGATGCGTCCATGACGCGGAACGGAGAAATCGTCGCCCGAGCGCACCACGGTGATCACGTCGCCGATCACCTTCGGATCCCAGAGCACCGCGCCGATGAGACCCATCTCGGCCTCGATCGCGACCGGCGGCTCCGCACCGAACAGCGCGGCGACATCGCGTCGCTGCGCCTCGGTCTGTCCATCGCCACGCGTACGACGCGCACCACGACCACGACGCGACGCGTCGCCTGGCTGCGCTCCCTCGCTGTTCATGTGTTCGTCCTGCACGCGGCGGAGACTACCCGCTCGACGCGCGACGCGACAGGTTCTTCACGCGAATCGCACGAAGGTCGCGGCGATCCTCGCGCGCATCGCCGCGCGGCGGCTGTTCATCGATCTCCACGCTCCGCCCAGCATCGCCCGCCACTTCGCCCTCCACCTCGCTCGACTCGGCGACCGACCTGGTCGTCGACGCCGCGCGATGCGCAGTGAGGCTCAGTCCTCGTCGGTCGCCGAACGGCCGGCGACGACCTCGCCGTCCTCGAGCGACTGCTGCATGAGCCGACCGACCTTGAATCGAACGCTCTTGCGCGGAGGCACCGCGACGCGCTCGAGCGTCTTCGGATTCTGCGCGACGCGGCCGGCGCGCTCGCGGATCTCGAACACACCGAAGTCACGGAACTCAAGGCGGTTGCCGCGCGAGAGTTCGTCGATCACGTGGTCGAGGAAGCTCTGCACCGCGCGACGGACATCCGTCCGTGGAAGCGAAGTGTCCTGCGCCACGCGCTCGATGAGGTCCTTCTTCGTCGTCGTTGCCATCTCTCACCTCGGCCGGCCCCGGCCGTCTGGACGTGCTGTGTGCGACCGGCCCACCGCCGGATTCCCGCAACCGGGAACAGCGCGAGTATGCGACCGCGGGGCATCGGAAGTCAAGAGTTTGCATGAGATTGCGTTCTCGGCGCCCGCACCGCGCGCCGACGTCGGTCTGTAACGGCGCACGAAACGCGGTTTCGCGAGATACGCACGCCTCCGGCTTGCCGAGCGCGGAGTCCGCGTCACCGTTCCCGCGGAGGATCCGTCGTGGACAACCTGAAGATTGGAATCTTGGTTCTCGGGCCTTGCGTCGTCGTGGCGCTCCTCGGCGGATGCGCGCCGAAGGTGGTCGACGCGGTGCCGCCTCGCGCGGCGGTGGCGCCGGCGCTCGTATCGGGATCGAACGGCGGGTTCGACGCACGCAACGACGCGCGCCTCGGCACACCGCGCGATCCGATCGTCCGGGACTACGGACTCTCCGTCACGGCGACGTACGACCGCCAGCAGATCATCAACGGTCGGCCCTACGTCGACTTCGACACCATCACGCGGAGTCGCGACCGCTTCGAGCGCTGAGGCGCGTGACGGAGTCCGCGGAGGCAGCCGCCACCGCGCCGAGCACCGACGCGCGCACGCGATCCTCGCCCTCGGAGAATCCGATCGAGAGGTCGGGCACCACGAGCGGCGCCTCCGGAAGCCGATCGAGCTTGACGAGATCCTTGCGACTCGTGATCACCAGTTCCGCCCGCGCGCGCGCGACCGCGCGGTCCAGCTCCACCGCGGTGAACGGCATGTGATCCGCGCGCTCGAGGCGTGCCGCGATGTGCATTCCGGCGCGCTCGACCATGCCGTGAAAGTGCGAGGGATTCCCGAGGGCGCACGCACTGACCACCGTGCGCCCGTCGAGCGCATCGATCGGACACTCGAACCGCGGACGCGGCTCGCCCCCACCGTCGGCGGCCGCCTCGAACAGCGTGAACGACGGCCAACGGTGCTCGCACACGGCATCGTGCGGGCGACCACGCGCGCGCGCGACCAACGCCGCTGCGCGATCGCGGGCGTCGGCATCGTGCGCCTTGGTGAGGATCACCACGTCCGCGCGGCGAATGCCCTCCGCCCCCTCGCGCAGCCATCCGAGCGGCAGCACGTCGCCATCGAGCGCGGGCCTCGTCGCATCGACGAGCACGATGTCGAGGTCGCGCGCGAGCTGCCGATGCTGGAATCCGTCGTCGAGAACGACGACCGCGCGCGGGCGCCATGCCTCCGATGCGGCCGAGCCGAGCACCGAGAGCAGCTCCTCGCGACGACGCGCACCCACGACGACCTTCGCCTCGGGCGCGGTCGTCTCGTACTCGTCGGCCTCGTCGCTGTGCACGACGCCGCGCGCATCGCGCGCCGCGCGGTAGCCGCGCAGCGCGATCACCGGCCGCGAGCCCGAGCGCGCGAGTTCGACCGCGATCCATGCGACGAGCGGGCTCTTTCCGGTGCCTCCCGCACTCAGGTTCCCGACCGAGATCACGGGGACACGTCGACCGGAGACCTCGAGCGCGTGCACACCCCGGCCCGCATCGAAGGCCTTGTTCCGCCGAGCGACCGCGAATCCGTAGACCCGTGCCGCACACCACGCGATCGGCGCGAGCAATGCGGGGAGCGGACCGCGCGCACGATCAGCCCGTGCCATCGCCGGCTCCGTTTCCCTTCGGTCTTCCGAAGACCTCGCGCCGGAGTTCGCGGTAGTCGCGCGCGCCACCGCGCAGCACGATGGCCACGTCGATCAACGCGAGCAGGAACCAGCCGAGCAGCGCGAGGAAGGCGGCCGCCCACGCCGTCGCCCAGCCGGCGCGGTCCTCGTGGGGATGCACGAACGTGAGCGCGCGGACGAGAGGCACGATGCCGGCGAGCGCGAACACGATGCCGACGCGGCGCACACGCCGGAGGATCGGCGCGATGTCGCCACGGCCGAGCCGCACGAAGTACCAGATCAACGCCGCCGCGAGGATGAGCGCGACCGGCACGCTGAGGAAGGCCGGGATCATCGTCCACGGTCCGAGTTCCCTTCCCGCCAGCGCGGGATCGACGAGCGCCGGCTCGACGGCCGCGAGCATCGATGCCGTGAAGCCCCGACGCGCGGGAAGCCCCACGACGGTCTGCGGATCGCCCTCGCACCGCACCGGCCAGCCGCGGGCGACGACCTCCGGAAGGTTGTAGCCACCGGCCTTTCCACGCCAAAGGTCGAGCGCGATGAAGCGCTCGAGCTCCGACGGCTCGATCTCGCCGATCACGATGGTCGCCACGTCGCGACCGACGCGGCACGTCCCGTCCGGGCCCGCGAGGCACCAGCCGGTCACGACGCCATGCGCGCGATTCGCAAGCGATCGGATCATCTCCCGCGCGTCGGCGGCGTCCTTCGGCTTTCCGAGAACCGCGCCGTCGCGCTCGCACACGGTGTCGGCGGCGAGGATCCAGGCTTCCGGCGCGCCACGCGCGCGACGGCGCGACGCGACGCGACGCGCCTTGAAGTAGGCGAGCGCCGGCGCCACATCCCGCGCGTCCGTCTCCCCGAGCACCAACGCCCCGTCGTCGATGTCCGCCGGCTCGACCTCGGGCTCGAACCCCAGTTCGCGCAGCAGGGCCACGCGGCGAGGCGAGGCGCTTGCGAGGACAAGCGGGTCCGCGCGGTGCCCGGACGGCGGCGAGGAACGTTGGACCGAGGCAGCCACGAGTCCCGAAGATAGCGTCGGCGCGCGGTCGACGCCCACGCGCACGAATCGCGGATACTCTTCCCGGGCGACATTGACAATCGGGGAGGGATGCCAGACTCTCCCGGCCCGCAACCGAGCCAGACATCCGTGCCCGACGAGCAAGCCAACAACTCTCCAACGCCCCCGAGCCATGGGCCGGGTCCCGTCCGCATGTCGGGCGAGGACAGCGCCTCGACACACTCCTCCGGCACTTCGGGAGGGTCGGCTGCAGGCACCCAGGCTGGCGACGGCTCGCGCGCCGGATCAAACTTCGACACTCTCCTTGGCAAACTCGTCGTCGAACGGGGACTTGTCACCCAAGAGGAGCTCGATCAGTGTTCGAACGACCAGCGTTCACGCGGCACCGCGGCTGCTCCGATCACGCTGGCGGAACTTCTGGTCGAGCGCGAGTTCCTCACGCGCCGTCAGGTCGATCGACTGCGCGGCGACCTCGAGGCGGTCAAGACCAGCCAGCAGATCCCCGGCTACCGCATCATCCGCAAACTCGGCGCTGGCGCCATGGCGACCGTGTTCCTCGCGAAGCAGATGTCGCTCGACCGTTTCGTCGCGATCAAGGTCCTCCCGAAGAAGTTCTCTCAGAATCAGAACTTCATCGAGCGCTTCCTCCGCGAAGGCCGCGCCGCCGCGAAGCTCTCGCACAACAACATCGTCGCCGCGTACGAGATCGGACAGGCTGGCGAGCATCACTTCTTCGTGATGGAGTACGTCGACGGCGACACGGTGTACGACCGCATCGTCGCGCGCAAGCGGCTCCCCGAGCGCGAGGCGCTCGAGATCATCCGCCAGGTTGCCTCGGCGCTGCAGCACGCGCACGAGATGGGCTTCGTCCACCGCGACATCAAGCCGAAGAACATCATGATGACGACGGCGAACGTCGCGAAGCTCGCCGACCTCGGTCTGGCGCGCGCGATGAGCGACAAGGAGGCCGCGGAAGCCGAGTCGGGCCGTGCCTACGGCACGCCGTACTACATCTCGCCCGAGCAGATCCGCGGCGCCGTGCACATCGGTCCACCCGCCGACATCTATGGACTCGGCGCGACCTTCTATCACATGGTCACGGGCAAGCTCCCCTTCGACGGCACCACGCCGTCGCAGGTGATGCATCGGCACCTCAAGGATCCGCTGGTGCCGCCGGATCACGTCAACCCGCAGATCTCGGGCGGCACGGCGCTGATCATCGAGACGATGATGAAGAAGGATCCGCGCGAGCGCTATCAGAACGCCCGCGACCTCGTGCAGGATCTCGAGCTCGTGCTCGCGGGGAAGGAACCTGAGTACGCGAAGCCCGCCGTCGACATCGCCTCGATCACGTCGGCGGTCAGTTCATCGGCGCAGGAGCCGGTGGCCATCGTCCGCAAGGACGACCCGAAGCCGTTCGCGAGCCTGCCCGCGATCATCCTGATCGGCGTACTTGCCGTCGGCAACATCGTGCTGCTTGCGATCGCGCTCCTTCGCTGAAGCCCCCCGACACCCGGGGCCCCAGCACAGACACCAGACTCCCCAGTGGTGCGAGTCGGGCGCACCACCGGTCCCTGATCCGCGTGTCAACGAACGATGTCGGCCCGAGATTCCAAACGGGATCCCAGGACGGGATCTCAACCCGCGACTTCGACCATCACCTCGACCTCGACGGTCGCGTCGAGCGGAAGCGCGTTGGTGCCCACGGCCGCGCGCGCATGGCGCCCCGCCTCGCCGAAGACCTCCTGCATGAACTCGCTCGCCCCGTTCGCGACCTTGGGCTGGCCGTCGAAGCGATCGTCCGACTGGACGAACACGCCGAGCCGCACGATACGCCGAACCTTCGAGAGATCGCCGCCGAGCTGATCGGCGACCACGGCGAGCGCATTGAGCGCGCATTGCTTCGCGGCCTTCTGCGCGTCCTCGATTGAGACCTTCGAGGGGACCGGCCCGGTCGCCATCAGCGCACCGTTCGCCATCGGCAGCTGCCCCGACACGACGATCAGGTTGCCGGTCCGGACGGCGGGCACGTACGCAGCCACGGGCTTGGGTGCGGTGGGGAGGGTGATTCCGAGGCGCTCGAGCGCGGCGTGGGGGTTCGACATGGTTGCTCCGGTTGGACATCGCAATCTAGCCGAACGCGCCGTGCGGAGTCGTCGCCCTGCGTGTCGCCCACCAAGACCGGCCTCCAGCTCACGCCGAAGCATCCGACGTCGACACGTACCACTCGGGAACACCGGCAGCGGCGCCCGTCCGCCTCTCCCGACAACTCGCGCGGGCCGGACGCCCGTACCACTCCGGGAAGCGACTGCAGAACCTACATCGAGACGAAGACGCCCGGCTGCAGCCACACGGTCGTGATCAGGATGCTCGAGTGTCCGCGGTGCGATTCGCCTGCCGTCCGCGCGGCGGACGGGAGGTGATGGACGGGAGGTGCTGGACGACACGCGTCGGACCACCCGTGGAGCGCGACCTCGACAACCGCGGCGACCACGCGTCGCACGCGACTGGCCGCCTCCCCGACCCGACGCGGGTGGCGCGCGGCTGATCGAACCTCGAACGGACAGCCACCCCCGGTCGACTCGTACGGTCGGTCGGGCTCGTGCCGCGACGCCGCGCCCGCGAGCAGATCTGGGACGGGGCACGCAGATCAGTGGAAGCCGCCCTCACATCCCGCCGCCGGGGAATCAGCGTCCAAGCCGGTCGACCGACGAACAACGCCCGAACAGTCGTCGCCGTCGGCCAGAGCGCACCCGACGCGACGCCGCCCGTCGGACGATGAGGCCGATCGTGTCAACTGTCCGATCTCCCCGACCACGGGTTTTTGGACCAAACGGGAACTTGACAACGTGGTCCGCCGTATTACCCTGCGTCTGCTTTCCTGACGGTTGCGGCTATTCCGCGGTCGAGCCAATCCTTCTTCCGGCTCCTCTTCACACCGTCCTGATTCGTTTCCTTGTCGGCCACCCGACGCTCCCGCCGCAACCGCCGACAACCTGACTGCGCGCCCTGACGACCGCTCTCTGAGTTGCGTCCCGTCTCGGTGATGGCAGACCGTACCAACGGTCACCCCTTGTGAACCTCGGTCAAGACCGGGCGTTCGGGCGGCTCCGGAACAATGCTTCCGGAGAATCGGGCGGGATCGACCGCCTCGTTGGTGCACCTGCCATCGCAAGACGAACACTCGAGGCTGCGACAGCGTCGAAGCGGAAGCCCGGAGCAGAAGCCCGGACTCCGATCTTCGGAGCTCAAGCTAGCTGGTTCGAGGGATCAACCTCGAGGGATCAACCTCGAGGGATCAAACTCGAGGGATCAAACTCGAGGGATCAACCTCGAAGGATCAAGTTCGAGGAATCAAGGGCCCGAGCGACCGAGTTGAATCGACTCCGTCCGCAACCGCCCGCGCGCCCGAGTCCGATTCGGATCTGCATCCAGATCACCCGACTCACCCCTTCGCCGCGGCTCATCCGTGCTTCACGGCAGACCACCGCGATCGGAGGGAACCACGACATCGCCGTTATCGGCGCGCTCATTTCGCGCCGCGTTCCATCCCCCAACCCGTGAACCCCGTTGGTTCACACCTTTCAGGAGACAAAGACATGCGGAATCACTCGCATCGCAGGGACGGCTTCACGCTCGTCGAGCTGCTCGTCGTCGTGGCGATCATCGCCCTCCTCATCGGCCTGCTCCTGCCGGCCCTGAGCAAGGCGCAGCGCTCGGCGAAGACCGTCCAGGACGCCGCCAACATCACGCAGCTCCACAAGGGCTTCCTCACCTGGGCGAACCAGGATGACAAGGGCCGCCTCCCGATCCCCGGCCTCATCCGCCGTCAGGCCGTCGGTGGCGTCTTCTACCCGGGTCAGGGCGAGGAGAACCCCAACCAGAACAAGACCGAGGCGCTCTACAGCTCGATGATCGCCAAGGGCTTCATCACCCCCGAGGTCTGCACCTCGCCGGTCGAGACCAACCCGGTCGTCAAGACCAAGTCCGACTACAACTACAACTCGTACAACCCCGGCGCGGCCGGTGACGCCTCTGGTCCGTTCCACTGGGACGCGTCCTTCAAGGCGAACATCCACACCAACCCGGACGGCGGCGCGACCAACGTCTCGCACGCGTCGTACGCGCACCTCGCCCTCATCGGCGACCGCAAGAAGTACTTCTGGTCGAACAAGTCCGACGGCACCCGTGCCATCATGGGCAACCGTGGCACCTTCAAGGGCAAGGTCCAAGGCGACAACTACTCGAAGAGCTACACGCTCTCGTTCCACGCGCCGGACGACACCTGGGAAGGCAACATCTGCTACGGCGACAACCACGTCAGCCTCGAGAAGAGCCTCATCCCCGACGCGGTGCAGTACGAGTGCGGCTCGTCCAACCTCCAGAAGGACAACCTCTTCACCGTCGACTCATACTTCTCGTCGACCCAGTGCGGCGGCGCGATCCTCGGTGGCGACACCTGGCTCTGCATGCACCACGGCGCGACCGCGACCATCCTCGCCGAGTC
This sequence comes from Planctomycetaceae bacterium, assembly GCA_021297795.1. GTDB lineage: Bacteria > Planctomycetota > Phycisphaerae > Phycisphaerales > SM1A02 > QWPT01. Next base: position 7,258 of record JAJTGL010000065.1, on the reverse strand, counting down.
GAAGGAACTGCTCACCAACGGCGCTACGCCGCAGAACTGAGTTCCTCGTCGCGACGTAACCCAACACGATCATTCCCCCGAACCTCATTTCGGAGCATCCTTTCATGAAGAACCTCAACTCGCATCGCGGCACTCGCGGCTTCACGCTCATCGAGCTGCTCGTCGTCATGGGCATCATCGCCCTCCTCCTCGCGATCCTTCTCCCCGCTCTCGGCCGCGCCCGCGCGACCACCAAGCGCGTGAAGGACTCGACCCAGCTGCAGCAGATCCACAAGGGCTTCATCACCCTGTCGATCGACTACAACGGCATCTACCCGACCCCGGGCCTCATCAACCGCGTCGGAACCAACCCCGGCGTCGGCGCTGAGGACCTCTCGAAGAACAACCACGCGAACATGTACTCGGTGTGCATCATGAACAGCGCGTTCGACGCGCAGTCGCTGGTGTCGCCCGCCGAGGTCAGCACCAACGTGCTCGCCTACAGCAACTACAACTTCGACTCGTACAACGTCACCGCCGCGGCCGACCTGTACTGGGACCCGAATATGAAGTCGGATCTCACCACGCTGTCGAACATCAGCTACGGCACGCTCCACCTCGCGGGCTCCCGCAAGGTCAAGGAGTGGAAGGACACCAAGAACTCCAAGTTCGCGGTCATCGCCAACCGTGGCGTCAAGAACGGCAGCCTCGCCCCGACGGACTACAACGCCTCGAAGACGCTGCAGATCCACGGGGCTGCGAAGCAGTGGGAAGGTAACGTTGGCTTCAACGACAACCACGTGACCTTCGAGAACAAGTTCCAGCCGGACGGCATCTCGACTTTCACGGCCACCGGCTCGACGGTTCCGGTCGTCGACAACATCTTCGCCGACGACGCGGCCGCCAACGGCGCCGACAGCTGGCTCACCATGATCTCGACGGTCACCGCCGCCGGCGCGCCGACGATCACGTGGGACTGACCTGACGGTCCGCAACGACGGATCGCAAAGACCGATCCGCAAGAACGCTCACCCCGCAGCCGACCAGAAACACTGGTCGGCTGCGGTGCTTTTCGGCTTCGCGTACCATCCGGCCCATGCGCGGCGGCATGCGAGCCACACCCGGTCGAGGGACGATGACGCACGGAGCGCGCGGAACGACCATGCGGTTCCTCGGCGCCTTGGCCGCACTGCTCCTCGTCCTCTCGGGCGCGGGCTCGATTCGCGCCGCGGACCAGGTGGAGACTCCGAAGGCCGAGACGAGCGCGGCGCCCGTGCCCGCGGGTCGCCAGGCGCAGCGCGTCGCCATCCTTCCCATCACCGGGCCGATCGACGATGTCACGCTCTGGTCGCTCGAGCGGCGGCTGAAGGCCGTGCGCGAGCAGGGTTGCGATGCGGTCGTGCTCGAGCTCGACACCCCGGGTGGCGAGGTCGGCGCGACCATCGACATCTGCCTGCGGATCAAGAGCGAGGCGCCAGCCAACACCGTCGCGTGGATCCATCCGAAGGCCTACAGCGCAGGCACCTTCATCGCGCTTTCCTGCCGTGAGATCGTGGTGGCGCCCGGAGCAGTCTTCGGCGACGCCGCGCCGATCGTCGCGCTTCCCGGGCTCGGGCTTCAGCCCTTGCCCGCCGCGGAGCGCGCGAAGATGGAATCGCCGCTCCTCGATGAACTCGATGCCGCGGCCGAGCGACGCGGCGACGACCCGCGACTTCTGCATGCGTTCGTCGCCACCGAGCGCGAACTGTGGCTTCTCGAGCGCGGCTCCGACGGAGCGCGCCGTTTCGCCGACCGCGCCGATCTCGAGGCGCTCGGACTCGATCCCGCCACGGCGCCCACGAAGCCCGACCCGGGCAGCGGTCGACGGCCCGTCCCGACCTCCGAACTCGTCTCGCGCGGCGCCGACGGTGACGACTGGCGCATCGTCGAGACAGTCGACTCGGCATCGCGCCTGCTCGTCGCGCAGTCCGACGAGGCCCTGCGCTGGGGTCTCGCGTCCGCCACCGCGCGCGACGACCGTGAGATCGAGTCGTTCTTCGCCGCGAAGGAGAGCCTGAGGTTCCCCGAGAGCTGGACCGAATCGGTCGTCCGCTTCCTCGTGTCGTGGCCGATCCGCATCCTGCTGATCGCGATCTTCGTCGTCGCGCTCGTGATCGAGGCCCTCCATCCCGGCGTCGGCATCCCGGGCGCGGTCGCGGGCGGCGCACTGCTGCTCCTCGTCGGTGCACCCGGCATCCTCGGACTGGCCGAGTGGTGGGAGATCCTCGTCGTCTTCCTCGGCATCGTGCTCATCGGCGTCGAGATCTTCGTCACGCCAGGCATCGGCTTCATCGGGCTCTTCGGTGCGATCTGCGTCCTCTTCGGACTGATCGCGAGCTTCACCGGTTCCGACCCCACCAGCGCCGGCGAACGCTCCGCCCTGCTCACCGCATCCACGACCACGGTCGCCGGCATCACGATCGGCGGCATCCTCACCTGGTTCGCATCGCGATGGTTCCGCGAGACGAGCATCTTCCGGCGCGCCGTGCTCGCGGCGGAGATCGGCGGCACGCACGACGTGCCGATCCGCGGTGAACCGAGCCTGCCGCGCACCGGCATGACCGGCATCGCCGACTCCGACCTTCGTCCCGCCGGCCGCGTGCGGTTCGGAGACGATCTCTTCGACGCGCAGTCGACCGGTGACTACATCGCGCGTGGAGCGACGGTCGTGATCGTGGGTCGCGCGGGCAGCTCGCTCGTCGTCGAGCCGATCGACTCCACGACCGACCCCGCAACCGACCGATCGAGCGGACGGAAGGACTCCACACCATGAGCGGCGAGGAATCATCCGGCGCATTGATCGCCGCGATCCTTCTCGGGGTCGCGGCCTTCGGCATCTTCTTCATCGAGTTCGTCATCCCATCGGGCGGGCTGCTCGCGATCCTCTGCGTCCTCTGCGCGATCGCCTCGGTCGTGCTGGGGTTCATGCACGACCCGACGCTCGGCATGTTCCTCCTCGCGCTCTACGGGCTCGCCGCGCCCTTCATGCTGATGCTCGGACTGAAACTCACCGCGCGCACGCCGATGGGCCGCCGGATGGTGCTGTCCGCCGAGGACCCCGCCCGCACCGGCTCCGGCATCGCCGAGGAGTCGACGCAACTCCCGCGCGTCGGGGCGCGCGGAGAGGCCATCACCCCCCTCCGTCCGTCCGGCTTCGTGCGGATCGAGGGTCGACGGCTCGACGCGAGCGCGGAAGGCGACCTCATCGACGCAGGCACGACCATCGAGGTCGTGTCGGTGCGCGAAGGCCAGCTGCGGGTGCGCGTCGCCCGCTGAACCCTGATACCCTCCCCGACCGCGAGACGCTTCCAGCAGCGAGTCCGCGGACCCGGCCGTGGGACCGCGACTCGAACCATCTCAATCCGGGGGCACGCACCCCGCCTGCTGAAGAGCGAAAGGAACGAAAGATGACCAATCCGATGACCTCGATCGTCGCACAGGCCGTCAGCCCGGGAACCGTCCTCCTCTGGATCTTCCTCGGCATCCTCTTCCTGATCGGCCTCTTCCTCTTCTTCGTGATGCTGGGAGTCCTGAAGCTCTACATCCAGGCGTTCTTCAGCGACGCCAAGGTGAGCATGCTCGATCTCATCATGATGCGGCTCCGGAAGGTGCCGCCCGAGGTCGTGGTGCTCAACCGGATCTCCGCCAAGAAGGCCGGCCTCGACATCCCGACCGACCTGATGGAGGCGCACTACCTCGCCCGTGGCAACATCAGCCGCGTCGTCGCCGCCATGATCGCGGCCGACAAGGCGCAGATCGAGCTGCCCTGGAACCGCGCCACCGCGATCGACCTCGCCGGCCGCGACATCCTCGACGCCGTGCAGACCTCCGTGAACCCGAAGGTGATCGACTGCCCGAGCGTCCAGTCCGGCAAGACCACGATCGACGCCGTCGCGAAGGACGGCATCCAGCTGCGCGCGAAGGCGCGCGTGACCGTGCGCACCGCGATCTCGCGGCTCGTCGGCGGCGCGACCGAGGAGACGATCATCGCCCGCGTCGGCGAAGGCATCATCTCGACGATCGGCTCGGCCGAGGATCACAAGAGCGTGCTCGAGAACCCCGACCGGATCTCGAAGACCGTGCTCGCGAAGGGCCTCGACTCGGGAACGGCGTTCGAGATCCTCTCGATCGACATTGCCGACGTCGACGTCGGCGAGAACATCGGCGCCCAGCTGCAGGCCGCGCAGGCCGAGGCCGACACCAAGCGCTTCCAGGCACAGGCCGAGCAGCGCCGCGCGCTCGCGGTCGCGCAGGAGGTCGAGTACCAGGCCGAGGCGCAGAAGAACCGCGCGCTCGTCGTGCTCGCCGAGGCCGAGGTTCCGAAGGCGGTCGCCGAGAGCCTCCGCACCGGCAAGCTCGGGCTCATGGACTACTACCGCATGCAGAACCTGATGGCCGACACGCAGATGCGCAGCTCGATCGGCGGCTCGCCGGCGCAGGGCTGATCGGAGTTCGACGGGGTCCGAGGGATCACGCGCCGGGGAGTCCGATGCCGACGCTCCATGTCGTCATGCCCGTGTACAACGAGCCCGACACGCTGCGCGCGTCGGTCGATCGTGTCCGCGCTGCATCGCCCGGCATGGGTTGGACGACGCGTATCGTGCTCGTCGACGACGGCTCCACCGATGCGACGCCCGTGACCGTGCGCGCGCTCGGCGAGGAGGGCGCTGCCACGGCGCTCGTCCACCCGGCGAACCGCGGCAAGGGCGCGGCGATCCGCACCGGCTTCGCGCACGCGCTCTCGATCGCGCGCGACGACGACGCGATCATCATCCAGGACGCGGACCTCGAGTACGACCCGGCGGACTTCGCCGGCATCCTCGCCCCCGTCGCGCGCGGCGAGGCCGATGTCGTCTTCGGCAACCGCTGGGCGATCGCACCGAAGGGGGCGAAGCGCTTCGTGCATCGACTGCTGAACGGGTTCCTCACACTCTCAAGTAACCTCGTCACGGGCCTCCGTGTCCGCGACATGGAGTGCTGCCTCAAGCTCTTCTCGGTGCCCGCGCTGCGCAGGATCATCGGCGACCTCGACGAGGAGCGCTTCGGCATCGAACCGCAGATCGTCGCCGCATGCGCGCGGCGCGGACTGCGCGTCGCGGAGGCCCCCTGTTCGTACGCGCCGCGATCGTTCGAGGAAGGCAAGAAGATCCGCATGAAGGACGGGCTCCGGGTCTTCGTCGTCCTCTGGCGCGAACGCCGCCGCACGAAGCGCTTGGCGCACGCGGTACACTCGCCCGCGTGAGCGACGCCGCACCAAGCGATACGCCAAAGCGCCCCTCGCGGCTCAAGATCGCGATGCAGGTCGCGGGTTTCGTCGTCGGATGCGCGCTCGTCGTCTGGTGTGCGCAGAGTGCGTTCGCCGACGGCGGCGCCGGCCTCGAGAAGCTGCGCAACGCCGAGGGTTCGCTCGTCGCGATCCTTCTCCTCGCGACCCTCGGCTCGATCGTCTGCTCCGGCCTCACCTTCTGGGCGATCGTGCGACCGATACGTCCGATCGGACTCGTCGAGACGCAGTCGGTCAACCTGATGGCCTCGCTCTTCAACTACGCGCCCGTGCGGCTCGGGCTCTTCCTGCGCTGCGTCTTCCACTGGCGCGTCGACCGTATGTCGGGCACCGAGATCGGCGCATGGATCGCAGGCGTCGCGATCGTAACACTCGGGACGCTCGCCTCGGCGATCGCCGCCGGACTCGTGCAGATCCCCGCCGGTCGCGGCGAACTGGCGCTCGACTGGATGTGGTTCGCGACCTACGGTGCGTGCGTCGTCGCCGGGGGCGCCCTGACGATCCTCGTCGGCCGGTCACCGGTCCTCCGCCGCCTACTCAAGGGCGGCGAGCGCGCGCTCAACGACCCGCGCGCCCTCGCCGGCGGCCTCGTCTTCCGCACGATCGACGTCGCGATGTGGACGCTGCGCATGTGGGCGGCCGCGAAGATCGTCGGCGTGTCGCTCAACCCCGCGCAGGCGGCGCTCCTCGCCGGCGTCGCGATCCTCGGCGCGGGCAACCCGCTCGGTCGGATCGGCTGGCGCGAGGCGTTCGTCGCGATCGTCGCACCCTACATCGTGACCGGAGCCGCCACCCCCGAGGAACTCGACACGCTCACCTCGCAGCTGGCGCTGCTCGAGAGTGCGGGCGAGGCGATCCTCACGATCCCGCTCGGCGTGCTCGGCTCGATCTGGTGCGTGCTGGCGATCCGCCGGGCCGCGAAGTCGCGCGACCACGACGCCGGGGCCTCCGCCTCCCTACCCTCCACGTCTCGACCGTGAGCGATTCAAAGCCCATCGCCCTCCCGCTTGTCGTGCTGCCCGTGCCCGGGCAGCGCTACAGCTGCCACGGCTGCGGCAACTGCTGCCGGGACTTCACCGTGCAGCTGCGGCCCGCCGATCTCGAGAAGCTGCGCGCGCAGGACTGGGAGTCGAAGCTCGGGATGCCGGTGACGGCCGAGTTCCGAGGCGTGACGTACCTCCGGCAGCGCGAGGATGGCGCGTGCGTCTTCCTCATGGAAGACGGCCTCTGCCGGATCCACAAGGACTACGGTTTCGCCGAGAAGCCGATCGCGTGCCAGATGTTCCCGTTCGTGCCGGTGCCCGACGATCGCCGCACGCGCGTCGGGATCAGTTTCGCGTGTCAAAGCGTCCGTGAGAACAAAGGCGCCGAGCTGCGCACGCACGTACCCGAGATCGATCGGATGACGCGCGCCGTGCCCGAGACGCGCCTCGCGACCTACACCGCGATGCTCGCCGACGCGATGGGAGCGAAGGATGGCGAGCTTGATACGCTCGCGCACGCGGTGGACACACACCTGTCGCGCGGCGACCTGACCTTCCGCGATCGCTTCGATGGACTCGCGTGGGTGGCGGCGAGCCTCGGACGCGCGAAGCTCGCGGAGGTGCGCGCCACGCGCTTCCGCGAACTGGTGGCGCTCCTCTTCTCGGCGCTCCCCGGCGAGCTCGAGCACATGCCGCTTGGGCCCGTGCTCGCCAAACAGGAACGCCTCCTCCGACAGGCGGTCTACGCGCGCCTCGAGGACGTGCAGGTCAACAAGGCGAAGGCGAAGGGTCGCTGGCGGACCGTCCTCGCGCAGCTCCTCGCAAGCCGTGCCTTCACGCGCGGCAAGGGCCGCGTGCCGGACGTCGCGCGCGGGCTGCTCGGGGATGTGTCGTTCGACGCGATCCGCGCGATTCCGGTGCTTGGCGAGAGCCCCGACCGCGACGCGATCGAGGATCTCCTCGTCCGCTACGC
>JAJTGL010000064.1 GCA_021297795.1 Planctomycetaceae bacterium | reverse complement strand
GTCGCCCGGGGTCGGGGGGAGGTATCCGAGGTCGTACTCGCCGGTGAGGGTGCCGGTGTTGACGAGCGAGCCGTAGATGTAGAGGACGCCGCGCTGGATGATCGTCGTGCCGGCGTTGTTGTAGTCGGCGAAGCAGTCGACGTCGCCGGCCACGCGGTGCTGGCCCGGGCCCGAGGTCGACACGCTCTCGGCGAGGATCTGTCCCTTGAGGTAGCTGCGGCCACCGGTGGTCGCGAAGGTGCGGTTCACGAGCATCGCGGCGCCGTTCAGCAGGAACTGTCCGCCGGTGACGGTGGTGAGTTCGTCGAAGGTCACGGTACCCGTCGTCGGCGAGACCAGTTCGCCGGCGACGACGAGGTCGTGCTCGCCGGTGCCTGGCTCATCGGTGATCGAACTACCGTCCGCGAGACGCACGAGCATGTCGGCGCCGATCGTGACAGACTCCGTGGCGCGCAGCTGCAGCGGCTTCGACGAGAGATTCGCCGTGCCGGCGCCGTTGAAGGCGGTCGAGCGCAGGAGGATGCGATCGTTTGGCTGCGCCACGAGCGCCGCGTCCGACATCTCGTTCGCGTCGATCTGCAGGTAGTTGTCGATGTTCGCGGCGCTCGACGCGCGGAAGGTGATGACGGCGCCTCCGTTCGCCGCGTAGGGCGCACCGGCCATGAAGAGATTGTCGTCGATCCATGCGAGGTCCGTTCCGAGTTCGTTGGAGCCGGTCGACGACACGCTTGCCACGCGCGCCACGCGTGTCCACGCGCCGCCGATTTCCTCGTAGACCATCACAGAGGAGCCTGCACCAAATCGACCACCGATGAGCAACTTGCCGCCACGCAGTTCGACCGACCGGCCGAATCGATCGAACGGCGCCGGCGCGTCAGACCGGATGGTCCGCACGTGCGCCCACGATCCGTCGATCTTCCGGAAGATGTACACGGCACCGGGGTACTGGGGACTTGCCCAGTACGACGTCGGAGCTCCGACGGCCAGCGTGTCGCCTTCGACCGAGATCGAGGCGCCGAAGTTCTCGCTGGTGGCGGGAGTCGGCGAGGCGACGCGCGCCGTCTGCGCCCAACTGCCTCCATTCAGTTCGAAGATGTAGGCGGCGCCGGCGGCGGCGAATCCCGCTTGGGTCTCGCTCTGGGCGCCGACCGCAAGCCTGTTCCCGTCGACGGCGAGCGAGCTTCCGAACTGCGCGTTCGCGGCGATCGGTGCGGAGTTGATCGTGGCGGTGGCGATCCAGTTGGCCCCGGACTTCTCGTAGACCGAGACGGTTCCGTGATCGGTGGTGAACCCGGTGTTGTCGAGGGCGGCCGAGACGAAGACCCGCGACTCGATCGGATCGATGGCGGTGGCGCCGCCGAAGTAGTCCTCGTTCTGCGGCGACGCGGGGGTGACGGTCGCGGTGCGGACCCAGGCGCCGTTCACGAACTCGAAGATCGACGCCTTGCCTCCGGGAGCGGGGGTTCCCGTTCCCGATGTGGTGCCCACCACGAGGACGTTGCCGCGGACGCTCAGCGATGCGCCGAAGTAGGTCACGCCGCTGACGCCATCGATCAGCTCCGTCGTGACATTGTCCGCGAGCCGGGTGACGTACACCCTGCCCGCGTTCGCGGTTCCGCCGACGGTTGCGGTTGGGTCGGTGATGGCCGTGAACTGGTCGCTTGCAGCAATGGTGAATCCGAGGAGACCGCCACCGATGCCGGCGATGGACTTGACCTCGCCGAAGAACGGACTGTCGCCCGCCCACTGGGCGTGGCAGGCGCCTCCCGCGAGGGAGGCGGCGGCGAGCGACGCCTCGAGCGCGTGGCGCGCCAGGATGCGGGACAGGTTGCGACGGGACTTGCGTGAACTGGTTCGAGACATGGCAGACTCGTTGAATCTGTGAAATGGGGTGGCTTGCGTGCCGATTGCGCGCAAAACTCGAGGGGATGTTCTCTCGAGGTATACAGGAGGAGGCCCGCGGCCCCGTCATCGAAAATGGCGAAATGCCTGCGCAGCGTGCGTGTACAGTCACCGCGAGCCGTGTTCTCGGCCAACCTCCATGTCGAACGAGTCCTCCGAAACTCCCCCCGAAACTCCCCCCGAAACTCCCCACGAAACGCCTTCCGCGAACGAAGTCCCCGGCGATGACCGCCTCGTCGCGCGTGGCTTCTGGCGCTCGATCGGCGTGGTCGCCTTCATCGCAGCGGTCCTCGCCGGGTACGCCGTATTCCGAACGAAGCCATCGCAGCAGGCAGGCTCCGGCGCCGCGGTCACGCCGCCCGCACCCGCGCCCGCCGACACGCTCGCACCGCCGACAGAGGTCCCGTTCACCGACGTCGCGCGCGCGGCAGGCGTCGAGTTCACGCACGAATCGGGTGCGCGTGGCGGCAAGCTGCTGCCCGAGTGTCTTGCGGGCGGCGTGGCGCTGGTCGACCTCGACGGCGATGCACGGCTCGACATCGTCTTCACGCAGGGACAGCCGCTCGAACCGGCCGGCGGCGATGCCGCCGCCGCGCGTGGCGGCATTCGCATCTACCTGAACCGCACCGAGCCCGCCGGCGACATGCGCTTCGAGCGACTTGCGGGCGACGACGCGATCGTGCGCGATGTCTTCGCAAACGGTCTCGCCGTGGGTGATGTCGACGGCGATGGCCGCACCGATCTCTACATCGCGTGCGTCGCGCAGGACCAACTGCTGCTCAACCGCACCGGCGCCGACGGCGCGGTGCGCTTCGAGAGCGCATCGCTGCCGGCCGAGGGCGAGTGGGGGAGCTCCGCGGGCATGCTCGACGCGGATCAAGACGGAGACCTCGACATCGTGGCCGCGAACTACGTCGCGTGGTCGCCCGCGATCGATCGCAGTGTCGACTTCACGCTCGACGGCATCGGCCGCGCGTACGGACCGCCGACGGGTTTCGAGGGCACGATGCTCACGCTGCTGGTGAACGACGGGCGCGGAACACTCCGCAACGCGACCGCCGAATCGGGCGTCGCGGTCCGGAACCCCGTGACCGGCGGCCCGTATGCGAAGGCGCTCGGCCTCGTCTTCGTCGACGTCGACCTCGACGGCCTCGTCGATATCCTCGTCGCGAACGACAAGACGCCGAAGTTCATGCTGAAGAACCTCGGCCCCACGGCCGACGGCACGCCGCGCTTCGAGGATATCTCGGTCGAGGCGGGCTTCGCCTACGACCGCGATGGTGCGGCGACCGGCGCGATGGGGATCGACGCCGCGTGGCCGCGCAACGACCGGAGCCTCGCGATCGCGGTCGGCAACTTCGCGAACGAACCGAGCTCGCTGTACATCTCGAACTTCATGCGCGATCCGTTCGGGAAGCCGTCGTTTGCGGACGAAGCGCTGGGCCAGGGCTTCGGTGCGCCCACGCGCCGCTTCCTCACGTTCGGCCTCGTCTTCGCCGATCTCGATCTCGATGGCTACGAGGACATCGTGCAGGCGAACGGCCACCTCGAGCCCGACATCGCGCGTGTCGCGCCGAGCCAAACCTACGCGCAGCGCGCTCAGGTCTTCATGAATAGTGGCTTCATGAACAGCGGCTTCATGAACAGCGGCTTCATGAACAGCGGCTTCATGAATGGTGGTGGAAACGCCGTGCCGCTTTTCCTCGAGGCGCCCGAGGCTTCGACCGGTGATCTGGCGAAGCCGGCGGTCGGTCGCGGTCTCGCGGCGGGGGACCTCGATGCCGACGGCGACGTGGACCTCGTGCTCGTCGATCTCAACGGCCCGGCGCGCGTCCTGCGCAACGATCGGCGTGCGAAACACGGATGGGTTGCGATCGTGCCCGAAGGCCCCGGCGCCATCGGCGCGGAGGTCGAGATCGAGGCCGTCATCGACGGCGCAAGCCCCGAGATGAAGGTGACGCAGCGGCGCGTCGTGTCGCCGACTCGCAGCTACCAGTCGCAGTGCGAGCCGGTGGCCCGCTTCGGCCTCGGCGACGCGACGGCGACGCTGTCAGGGCGCGTCTGGTTCGCGGGTGATCGCGCGAAGGGCAAGCCTGTCGAGCTCGGACCGATCCCTGCGGGCACGGTGCTGCGCGTGCGCCGCGACGGCAAGTAGACGGCAAGTAGGCAGCATCGCCGCACCGCGCGGCCGTGCGCCGTCGAGCTTGAAGTCAGAGCTTGCGCGTCTTCTCGAACTTCGCCTTGTCGCGCGCGATCGCCTCGGGCGAGTCGGGGTCGCCACCGGCGGCCGCCGCAGCGCCCGCGGCCGGTGCCTTCGCGCGCTTCGGCTTCTCTTCGCTCGAGGCGCTGCGCGACTCCTCGCTCAGGTAGAGGATGCGCGTGCAGGCCTTGCACTGGATGAGCGCGTCCGAGGTCGACGAGAGCTTGGCGTAGGTCTCGAACGGAACCTCGATGTTGCAGGAGCCGCAGGCGAACTCGCGGTGACGGAGGCTGACGATGGTGATGTCGGCCATCGCCTCGCCCTCGGTCTCCTCGGCCACGCGGTCGAAGACCTTGCGCTCGCGGTCGGGGATGAGATCGGCGGCGCGGCGGCGCTCCTGCTCGAGCTCGCCGAGCCGGTCGCCCACGTCCTTCAGGCACTCGTCGAGCTTCGCCTTGGCGAGGTCGCGCACCTTCGTGCGCTCGGCGACGGTCGCGGCGTGCAGATCGATGCGCTTCTGCGTCTCCTCGGCGCGCGTCATCTCCTCGACCGCGCGCTTCACGACATCGTCCTTCTGGTTCTCAAGGACCTTCATCTCGTTGAGGATCGCCTGGTACTGCTTCGGATTCGTCGAGGTGTTGAGCTCGTTGCGGAGCTTGGCCACGCGCTCCTGCGCAGCGGCCTGGTCGGTCTCGAAGCCATGGACCACGGCCTTGAGCTGCTTGAGCTGGGTCTCGAGGTCGGTCCGCTGCTTCGCGAGCAGGGCCAGTTCACGCTCCTGACGGTTGAAGTAGGTCTGCGCGCTGTCGACGCGGGTACGGAGTGCGCGGACCTGCGCGTCGACGCGGTGGAGGGTCAGGAGGTTGTCGAGAAGTCCCATGGGATCGCGGATGGTAGCGGAAACCGCACGCCGCTTTCGGCAGGGAAACTCGGGAAATCGGCGCCTTGGTCGGGAGGTGGTCAGGCGGCGGTGAGGCGCAGCAGCCAGTAGACGACCGGACCGGTGAAGAGCGGGCTGTCGAGAACATCGAGCACACCGCCCATGCCGGGAAGGATGCGCCCCGAATCCTTCAGTCCACTGTCGCGCTTGAAGGCGCTTTCGGCAAGGTCGCCTGCCTGTCCGATCACCGCGACCAGCGCGCCGCCGAGCGCACCGACCCAGACCGGGATCTGGTCGGCGGGCAGTTCGCAGCGCGCCGAGAGCGACGCAAGTCCCGCGCCGACCAGCGTGGCGGTGACGACGCCGCCTGCGAGGCCCTCCCACGACTTCTTCGGCGAGAGCCACGGGATCATCTTGTGGCGCCCGATCGACATGCCGGTGAAGTAGGCGCCGATGTCGCACGACTTCGTGGTGAGGATCGCGCCGACGAGCACCCACGGCGAGTGCTCGAGCCTCACGAGCATCCAGAATCCGAGGAAGACGCCTCCGTAGACACCCGCCAGCAGCGTGCCGCCGACGAGGGCGAGCGAACCCTTGGGATCGCGGTCGCGCGACATCCGCAGCAGGGCGATCACGAGCATCAGCGCGATGGCGGTGGCGAGCGCACCGGACACTCCCACGCCGGTCGGAAGCAGCGCGCTCAGCGCCGTGCCGAGGATGCCGAGCAGCGCGGCCGTGACGCACGCGAACATGCTCGCCGGAAGATCGGCGCCGCGGAGGAAGGCCGCAACCTCGCGCGCGATCAGCACCGAGAGCCCGCACGCGAACGCGAACAGGACGAGCCCATGCGGAAGGCCGCGCGCGTCGGCGGTGGCGTCGAGCGATGCATCGAGCCACACCACGCCGAGGATCAGCGCGATCAGCAGGGGGCCGGTGATGAGTCGTTGCCAGAGCATCGGAGGCGTGCGGCGTGGGTCGTCGATCGCGCGATCAGTACGTCGGCATCTTCGGGTCGATGTCGCGCGCCCAGAGATCGATCCCGCCCGCGAGGCTGGTCACGTTGGTGAAGCCGGCCGCACGGAGCATGTAGGTCGCGGTCAGGCTGCGTCGTCCGTGGTGGCAGTTCACCACGATGCGGCGATCGAGGTCGTCGTCGAGGTCGGCCTTGAGCTGGTCCATGCGCATCTCGAGCTCCTGCAGGGGCAGGAGTCGCGCGCCATCGATCCGGCAGATGTCCCACTCGGGCTGCGTGCGGACATCGAGCACCACCGGTCGGTCGGCCGCGGGTGCGGCAAGGGCCTGCGCCAGCTCGCGCGGCGTGGTTTCGTCGTCGGGGCGATGCGGGTATCCGGCAGGCAGGCCGTTCGGTTCGAGTCTGGTCACGTGTCCCTGGCTTCCTGCGCCGCCGGGTGGGCGGGGCTTTCGTGTTGGGTCAGGCGAAATCTTCGGTGTGGCGCCTGTCGCCTCGTCCGGGAAAGTTCCCGGGTTCGATGGTGCGCGCACGTGGCGAGCTCGTGACGCGTTCGTGGCGAGATCGGAGCCTACGCGATCCAGCCGTTGGCGGCGAGCGAGGTGACCGCGCGGCGTGCGCGCGCATCGCCACCGAGCTTCGCGACGAGCGTGGTCCGCGTCCAGACCTTTCGGCCCTTCGCCAGCAGCTTCATCGCGTCGGCGAATGCCCGCTGGTCGTCCTCGGCGGAGGAGAGCTTGCGCGCGACGGCGGCGTTCCACGCGCCACCGACGCCAAGTTGGATCGATTGCGCGGCGGCGGCGGACGCGATCATGCTCGAGCCGTCCTCGAGGAACAGTTCCCAGCGTTCGCCGTCCGCGACCGGCGCGATCGCAGCCACGCTGGTGGCGGCGATCCTTACGGTCCTCTTCACGGCCTTCTTCGCGGCCTTCTTCACGGTCTTCTTCGCGGCCTTCTTCGCCGCCGTCTTCACGGTCTTCTTCGCGGCCTTCTTCACGGCCTTCTTCGTCTTCTTCACGGACTTGCGTGCGGACTTCGCCATCGCTGCTCGCTTTCCGGCGCAGTCGCGCCGCGGTTGTCCTCTGCTACCCGAGCGGGCAGCGCTTCGTGCCGATCGCCTCTCGCTCTCACTCGATCTCGTCGAGGTATCCCTGGATCTCGCTTGCCGCCTTCATGTCGCCGACGGCGCGCGCCCGCGCAAGCCCGGCTCGGAGCACGGGCACGATCTCGGTGGTACGCCGGGCCGCCTCGAGCGCCTTCGCCTTGTGGAAGAACGCGTAGCACTGCTTTGGATCGGCCTCGATCGCCCGGTCGTACCAGGCGACGGCCTCGTCGGTCCGTCCCAGCTTCTGGCACTCCTGCGCAAGCCCGTAGAGCACGAAGCCGTCGCCGGGTTCGGCGGCGTGGAGGGCGAGAAGCCTGGTGAGGCGGTCGGAGTCGGAGGTCTGCATCGTGTGGTCGCCACCGGGGGCAGGCGGGTACTCTACAGCCCCATGGCCTGGCTCTGCCTTCCACCGACCGCTCGCATCCTCGCAATCCTCAGCGGTCTCGCGCGGACCGGGATCGTCGCGTGCGTGCTCGCCGCCGTGCCCCTCGCCCTCCAGCTTCCCGGCTGCAGCACCGCGCCCCCCGGGACACCGGTGGTCGACGAGGAGGAGGCGAAGCTTCCGCCCAAGCCCAAGTCGATGAGGATCGTCAGTTCCGACGGCGGGGTCCATCGACGCACCGAGATCGATGCGGGGATCTGGTACCAGTCCTTCGGCAACCGCATGCTCTTCCTCGATGCGCAGAGCGGCACGCGCCTCGCCGATCTCGAGCTCGCGCCCCGCGGGACGACGGGACCGGTCAACGATTTCGCGCGCCGCGGCAACCGGCTCTACGCCGTGCTCGAGGACGACGAGGTGATCGAGGTCGACATCTCCGTCGTCCGCTCGCCCATCGTGCTGCGTCGTTTCGGACGCGCGGAGCTCGGGCTCATCCCGAAGATCGTCGCGATCGTCGACGGCGAGCCCTACGTCGGAGGCGAGGGCGGCGTGATCCGGCTCGCCGAGGCGAAGGCGATCGGCGAGAGCGTGGACGAGGACGGCAAGCCGATTCCACCCGTGCCGCCGCAGGCGTGGCTTGCGGACCGGACCGTCGGGTGCATCATCGGAGCGGAAGGCGGCCCCGTCGCGTGCGTCGGGCGCCGGATCGTCCGCGTGGCGGACGGCACCTACCTCGGTGCGGCGAACAAGCTGATCCACGTGCCCGAGCAGTGGGGAGGCGGCTACGGATTCATCCTGCAGGCCTCGGAGGGTGCGCAGGTCGGACTGATGGGCCCCGACTTCCGCGAGCGCTCGTCGAGCGCGCTGCGTGGCGTTGTGCACACGATCCGCATCTTCGACGACCGCTTCTTCGCGATCAACGATTTCGAGGTCGCGACGTGGAAGTTCGAGAAGGACCTCGGCCCCGACGTTTCGCCAGGTGAAGCCGTCGCCAGTGGTGGATACCACCTTGGAACGCCGCTCTCGGTGCCGGTGAAGGGTGCCCTCGACATCGCCAAGGTGCAGCGCAACCGCTTTGCGGTCTCGGGTACGTTCGGTCGCGCGCTCTATCGCTATCTGCCGGAAGGCGATCAACCGGGCGACACCTTCTACTGGGTCGAGCGCACGCCCGGCCGTCTCGATGTATCGGTCACCGATCGCCGTCGCATCCTCGCCGCGAGCCGCGAGGGTTCGTGGATGTACCTGATCGGCGAGGAGGCCGAACTGGTCACCAAGCCGATCGCCTCGCCCGACCGCCCCGAGTTCTCGGTGGAGGCCGCGTGGGGCACCGCGAAGTCGAACCCGGAGCGCACCGAGGTCACGTTCTACATCGGCGATCGCTCGCAGGTCGTTGCTCCGACCGGCGGCGGAAAGGTGTCGACGATGGCGCTTGCCGACGGCAAGGTGTGGATCGGCCACGATCGCGGGATCGATGTCGTCGGTTTCGATCCGCTCCTCAAGGAGATCGTGGTCGAGGATCGGCTGCGCCTGGTCGGACCGATGGTGGCGCTGTACCCGAATCGCGTGGGCGGCGGCGTGTCGTACGTCGCGCAGTACTCGGGATTCGGCGTCGTGCGCCCCGTCGAGGACGATGCCCCGCCGATCATCGCGAAGGGCTGCACCGACGGTTCGCCTGCGAAGCCGAAGCGCCACGCGGCGGATGCGTCGAAGGAGAAGAGCGAATGATCCATCGAGAGAAGAGGGTCGGATGACCGAATCGGCGCACCACATCCGAGCACAGGTCCTTGTCGTCGACGACGAGACCGATCACGCGGAGGCGATGGCGGAGACGCTGCGCAAGCCGGGCCACGTCTGCACGATCGTGCACTCGCTCGCGGCGGCGAAGGACGAGTTGCTCCACGGACACTTCGATGTGATCGTCACCGACCTCGTGATGGAGACCGAGACGGCGGGCTTGGATGTCCTTGCGCTTGCTCGGAAAGAGCAGCCGCACGCCGAGACGATCATGGTCACCGCGCACGGCGACATTCCGACCGCGAAGAAGGCCTTGCAGGGTGGCGCCTACGACTTCATCGAGAAGCCGGTCGACCTGGTGGTGCTGCGCAATCTGGTGCATCGCGCGGCGGAGACCGTGATGCTGCGCAGCCAGAACGAGGCGCTGAAGGGACAGGTCGACGCGGCCTTCGGTTTCGAAGGCATCATCGGCGAGAGCCCGGCGATGCGCGCGGTGATCCAGATGGTGAAGCAGCTCGCGCCGAGCAACCTCGCGGTGCTCGTCACGGGCGAATCGGGCACGGGCAAGGAGCTCGTGACGGCCGCGCTCCACAAGGCGTCGAAGCGCGCGGCGCGCCGCTACGTCACGTTCAACGCGGCGGGACAGGCCGAGAGCCTGCTCGAGGACCAGCTCTTCGGCCACGTGCGCGGTGCGTTCACCGGCGCCGACAAGGACCGCGAGGGCGTGTTCGAGTACGCCGACAAGGGCACGGTCTTCCTCGACGAGATCGGCGACATGCCGCTCTCAATGCAGCCGAAGCTCCTGCGCGTCCTCGAGACGGGCGAGGTCGTTCGGCTCGGTGCCAACGAACCGAAGCGCGTCGACGTGCGCCTCGTGAGCGCGACCAACCGCGATCTCAAGAAGGCGGTCGCCGACGGGCAGTTCCGCGAGGATCTCTACTTCCGCCTCAAGGGCGCCGAGATCCACATCCCGCCGCTCCGCGAGCGTCGAGAGGACATCCCGCTCCTCGTGAACCACGCGATCGGCAAGTACTCGGCCGAGCTCGGCCGCACGCGGCCGACCATCACGCAGCCCGCGCTCATGCGGCTCGTCGCCTACGACTGGCCGGGAAACGTGCGCGAGGTCTTCCAGCTGATGCACCGAATGGTCGTGATGGCGCAGGGCGACACGATCGACGTGCGCGACATCCCGGACGAGATCCGCGCCGGCGACGATGCCGCCGAGGGGCCTGCGCAGACACGCACGGGTCTCGCGGGCGTCGGCCTCGACAAACTCGAGAAGGAAGCGATTCGTCAGACCCTCGCGATGACGCAGGGAAACCGCGAACTCACCGCGCAGATGCTCGGGATCGGCGAGCGCACGCTCTACCGGAAGCTCAAGGAGTACGGGCTGCGGTAAGCGCGAACTACTTCGCGAACCGCGTCCGGCCAGGTGGCAGCGTCCACTTGGCGGCGACTGCGCCGCGGCCGTCGCGCACCGAGAGACCGACCGTGGCGTTGTCGCGGGCGCCGGTTGCATCGAAGCGCGCGAGGACGACGTCGCCCGCCTCGGATGCGGCTGCGATCGCCGCACCGTCGTCGAAGGTCGTCGTGATCGAGACGCCCTCGAGTTCCGACAGCGCGCCGCGGCCGAACGTGCGCACGGTGCCGTCGATCGCTTCACCCGGATTCGTCTCCGACGCGATCCACCATCCCGAGCCGTTGCGGGCCAGCACGACGACCACCGGCCGCGCGCGCGCGATCGCCTCGGTGCGCGCCTGGCGGAGATCCGCCTCGAGCGCATGCTCGACGGGGGTCTCGATCGGCAACCGCGCGCTCGCGAGGCCCGGGATCACGAGCGATGCGAAGAGGCCAAGCAAGCCCACGACCAGCATGATCTCGACGAAGCTGAATCCGCGCCGATGCTTCACTCGTCGGCTCCCTTCATCGGGTCGAAGCCGAGCGACACGAACGCGCGGTCGAGCTCGCCGACGTCGGAGAACACGCCATGCCCGTTCGCGCGCTGCGCCTCGATCGCGCGCAGGATGCCGCGCGCGATCCGCACCGAGGCGCGTTCGCGCGGCCGGCTCGTCCCGCTGCCGGCGGCGCCCGCGTCGCTTCTCGTGTCATCGTCCGCGTCCTCGATCGCAAGCAGCGTCAGCGATCCAAGCGACGGCGACACCTCGGGCACCACGCCCGTCTCGACCGCGAAGCGCTCGAGACTCTCGCCATCGAGTCGGGCGATCTGGCGCACCTCGGTGCGCACGGCGCCCGTCGGTGTCCAGATGCCGCTCGCACGCGCGGTCCAGCCCGAGCGATCGTCGAGCGCCGGGTCGTAGAACACCGCGCAGCCGGCACCCAGTCGCACGTCGCGTCCGAGCACGCGGCCGTAGACCGCACTGCGGGTCGCGACGGCGACCGCCGCCTCGGGTGCGTAGATCTCGCCCTTCACGACGGAGCCCTCGCTGATCGAGACGCGTCCACCACCGGCGAGCGACAGGAGCACGCGCGAAGCGCCGCCGTCGTAGGCCGCGCGGCCGGTCGCGTCGCGGAGCTCCTCCGGGTTCGAGCGCTCGCCGCCGACGTACGCGCCATCGATCGAGGCATCGCCGAGCACGATGAAGGAGAGCGTGGCGCCGGCCGCGACTTCGACGGTCGCGGGCTCGATCACCAGGTTGCCGCGCACGACGAAGCGTGTTTCGCCCTCGACGCGCAGCTGTGCGCCGCGCTCGATGCGAAGGTTGCCCGCGATGTCGAAGGAGCGAACGCCGCGCAGCGTGGCCGCGGCACGGGCCGGGACGCGCATGTCGCCTTCGGGCATCGCGTCGTAGGCGATGTAGCCGTCGAGCAGCGTGTCGGCCGCGCCGCCGCCAAGGCTCTCGGCCGCGCGTTCGATCGGAACCGCCGCGAGCGGCACGTGAATCGCGGCGGGGATGCGGACCATCTTGTCGGCAAGATGCTCGTCGTGCATCTCGGCGTCGGTCGCGAAGCCCCCGATCGAAAGCGCGACGGTGCCGTGCAGGCTGGCGTCGGGCGACACGGCGATCTGCGCGGTCGAACCGCTCGCGAGGCCGTACGCGACCGGCTCGGCGAGGATCGCAAGCGGCGAACCACTCCACACCGCGAGGCACGCGTCGCCCTCGAAGACGAGCGTGCCCGTGGCGAGCAGCGCGAACTCGGAGCAGTCGAGGTCGGCGGTGGGCGCACCGGGTGCACGCGGCAGTCGGCCGACGGCGCGCGCGGTCTGCGAGATGCCCGAGCTCGTTCCCTCGACCACGATCTCGACCACCTCGGACGAGTCGTCGGCGGCGAGGCCGGTGAGCAGATCGTGGACCCGCGCCTTCGCGGACGCGCCACCGACCGCGAGGCCCTCGAAGAGCACCCCGCCCGACTTGGAGATGGCGGCCAGGTCGGTCGAAGGATCCTCGAGGACGTCGACCGCGACCTCCATCGCGCCGGCCGCGGCCGCACGTGCGGCGGCGGCGTGCGCGAGATTGCGGCTCGCCGCCACGTTGGCATCCCGGGTTGCGGCGAGTGAAAGCCCGAGGAGCGTGGCGACGCCCACGGCGACCAGCGCGAGGAGGATCGCGGAGCCGCGGTGCGCGCGTCTGTCTGGACGGCCGTTGGTCGAGATCATGGCGGACCTCATCGAAGGGGTTCCTCCGGGACCACGGGACCGATGGCGACGCGCGCGGTGGCGCGCTCCGCCTCGAGTTCAAGTGCAAGGTCGTCGGCGCCGCGCCGGCCATCGCCGACGAAACGCGCACTGTCGAGACCCTCGGCGAGGATCGTCGAGACGAGCAGGCCGTCGCGCGCCGAATCCTCGCGGATCGCAAGGAAGTCGTCGTCGGCCTCGAACTCGGTCTCGAGCCCGCGATCCTCGGCGAAGTGCGTGTCGGCCACGCGTTCGAGCACGATGTCGCCCATCGTGGGGTCGAAACGCAGCCAGCCGAGCTCGCTCAGGTGCACCGTTCGGCTTGGCACGCTGTCGGAGAGCCAGAGCGCCGCGGTCTCGCCGTCCGAGGCAAGCGGTGCACGCAGCGCCGGGGCGACGGCGCGGAGGCGCTCGACGAGCAGCGCGCCCTCGAGCGCGGGGTCGGAGATGCGCGCCCGGGCACCTGCGCCCCGGGCGAACGCGGTCACGAAGGCGACGATCGCGAGCCCCACGATCGAGAGCAGTCCCGCCGCGACCACGACCTCGATCAGCGTGAACCCGCGGATCGACCGGGTCATCGGCCTCGGTCTCGATCGACGTGCGTCGCGCATCCTGCGGGTGCGCTTCATCACGATCCTCCCGTCGGGCCGATCGGCGGGGCCACGCGTTCGATCACCGACAGGGTTTCGCCGTCGGGAGTGGTCACCTCCGCGATGATGCGGCTGATCGGCAGCGCGACGGGCCCATCGGCGATCGTGTCGATGTTGCGGGCCTCGCGCAGCGTGCGGATCTCGATCGTGCAGCCTGCCAGCGTCTCCCCACCGGTCGAGGCGTCGATGACGCGCCGGCCGCTCGGATCCGCTCCCCTCCGCGCCTCCTCGGCGGCTTCGGCAAGCGCGCGTTCGGCCTCGACCGCCGCCATCGCCTCGCGTCGCGCGGCGAGCGCGGCGGCATCGGACGACGCGAGGAACTCGAGCGCCGCGATCGCCGCGACCGCCAGGATCGCCGACGCCACCAGCACTTCGACGAGGGTCAGACCCTTTGGCCGGCACGAGCGACGCGTCGGATGCACGAATTCGTGACGCGACGACCACCGCGGTGACTGGACCGTGGCGCGGAAAGGACCGGTTGCGCGTGTTCCCACCATGACGCGATGCCCGCGGATTGCGGACGCTCGGTGGGTTCGTCGGCGGTCGGGGGCCCGGAAACGCGGGCAAGTCGCGGACCGCGCGGAAACGGGGTAATCGCCGTTCCAGCTGTAGCGTCTATGCGTTTGCCGCAGGGTCCGGCATGGTTGCGGGAACCGCTCCGGCGGGGGAGGATGCTGCGCCCTGCATGCCGCGCATCCTCCTCCGGCACATCATCGCGGAACTCCTCCGTGTGCAGATCCTGACGGCGAGCGTCCTCGTCGCCGTGATCGCCTTCGGTGCGGCGATCCGTCCGATCATGCAGAACCTCCTCGGCGCGGAGGAGCTGCTCCAGTTCGTCGCGCTCGCATCGGTCCCGATGCTCCAGTACGCGCTGCCATTCGCGGGCGCGTTCGCCGGCACGATCGTCTACGCACGGCTCGCGGCCGACAACGAGGTGCTCGCGATGTCGGCGGCCGGACTCTCGTACCGCCGCATCCTGCTTCCGGCCGCGGTGCTCGGCGTCGCCCTCCTCGTCGGCATGGCGGTGCTCGTCGACGCCGGGGTCCCGCGTTTCTGGACCTCGATGCGACGACTCATCACCCGCGACGTGACGCGGCTCTTCGTGAGCGCGGTCGAGCGCGGCGAGGCGTTCCGCGTGGGCAACACCCAGCTCTACGCCGACGAGGTTCTCGTGATTCCCGGCGAAGAGATCGGTGGTGCGGATGCCGGCGGGCCGACCACGCGGCTCGCGCTCGCCGGCGTCGCCGCGATCGAATCAAGCCCGACGGGTGCCACGCAGACCGAGTTCACCGCCGAGTTCGCGACCGTCGACGTCTACCGGACCGACGATAGCGCGTACCTGAAACTCCTCTTCCGCAACGCCACGGCGTTCCGCGAGGGCGAGGATGCGCTCGTCTTCGTACCGCAGGCGGAACCCGAGGCGATCGACCTCGGAAAGGGCATCCAGCTCGAGCCGAAGGACCTCGATATCGGCGGACTGCTGCGGATCTGGAACGACACCGACGGCTACCACCGCGTGGCCGACGCGCGGCGCGATTGCGTGGCGGCGCTTGAGGCGGTGGACGCATGGTCGTGCGTGCTCCGGTCGCTTGGCGAAAGCGGCACAGTGCGTTGCACCGATGCGGGCGGCGTACGCGTCTACGAGATCCGTGGTGCGCGGCTTGAGGGCTCGACGCTCCTGCCGCGCAGCGGTGGCGAGATCGAGTTGCTCGAACTCGAGCGGGGCGTGGTGACGAAGCGCGCCACCGTCGCCACCGCGACCTTCACCGCCGAAGCGCGGCCACGCGGCGCAGGAATGCGCTTCGAACTCCTCGCGCGTGCGGACACGGTCGCGGATCTGCGCGGGCTTGGCTCGGGTCGATGGCCGCCGCGCATCGTGGGGCTCTCGGTCGAGAACTGCCCGCCGCGCGATCGTGCGTCGGCGGAGCTCGCCTCGGTCGTCGCGGAGGCGCAGTCGCTTGCGGCGATGCCGGAGGGTCCGGCGGCGCAGGCCCTTGCCGCGGCGCAGCAGGCCGCACGGCGAGCCG
>JAJTGL010000063.1 GCA_021297795.1 Planctomycetaceae bacterium | reverse complement strand
GGATCGCGGAGAACGTCAGGCCGATCGACTCGCGCACCTGCACCTGGTTGATGCCCTTGAAGGCGTACTCGACCGGGTCCTCTGCGGTGATGATCTTGCGGTCGGGCGTGTTGAGGTCGTTGAGCGCCGAATAGAGCGTGGTCGTCTTGCCCGAGCCGGTCGGGCCGGTCACGAGGAAGATGCCGTTCGGGCGGCGGATGATGCGGTTGAAGGCCTCGAGGTTGTCGCGTTGGAAGCCGAGTTTCTCAAGTCCAAGACGCGCGCTGTCTGGGCGAAGAATACGGAGGACGACGCTCTCGCCGTGCACGGCCGGGCACGACGAGACACGGAAGTCGACGGTCGTTCCCTCGATCGTCATCTTGATGCGGCCGTCCTGCGGCACGCGTCGCTCGGAGATGTTCACGCCCGCCATGAGCTTGACGCGCGCGAGCAGCTGGTTCTGCATCTTCTTCGGGATCTCGTCGCGGATGATGCACACGCCGTCGATCCGGTACCGGAGGATCACCTTGTCCTTGTACGGCTCGACGTGGATGTCGCTCGCGCGCCCGGTGACCGCCTCGACGATCAGTCGATCGACGAGCTTGACGATGCCCGAGTCGTTCGCGTTGACATCCGAGTCGAGCGAGCTGTCGCGCGAGGCGTCGCGCGAGGCGTCGCGGGATGCGTCGCGCGACTTGTCGATCGAACTCGTGACGAGCTGCTTGTCGAAGTTCGGGCCGGCCGTTGCGCCGGAGATGTACTCGGCCAGCTGCGTGCGCGAGGCGACGCCGCCGACATCGGTCTTGCCCGCGGTCATGCCGATCGCATCGATCGCCGCGAGGTCGAGCGGATCATGCACCAGGAGAAGAAGCGCGTTCTTCTCCCTGCGCATCGGGACCATCGTGAACTTCTTCTGGAGGTCGTCCTTGAGGAGACTCCGGTCGATCCTGGTCGCGGCCTCGGGCTTCGTCAGATCGACGAACTCGACGCCGAACTGTTCCGCCAGCGCCTTCGCGATCTGCACCTCGGTGCAGGTGCCCTGCTCGACGAGCACCTCGCCGACGCGCTTGCCGGAGTCCTTCGCGACCGTGATCGCCGCGACGACCTGGTCCTGGGTGGCGGATCCATGCTCGATCAGGATCTCGCCGATCTTCTTCTTGCTTCTGCGTGCCAATTTCGGATCTCCGGGGAGTGCCTCCCCGACATCGCCGGGGAGAGTTTCGTAGTATCGCCGTTTGGGGAGGGCGCCGCAACCATCGCCGGGCCCGGAGTTTCGGTCGGCCCCCGCTTCCGAGGGCGGCGGCGGGCGAACGGATCTCGGCTCCCGCACCCTCGATCCGAGGCGCAGCGAGCACCACCGCCGGAACGACGACCGGAACCACAACCGGAACCACAACCGGAACCACGACGAAAGATCACGACGAGAACCAGGCCGATCCCCAGCCGGACCAGCCCGTCGCTCCGAACACCACCACGCCGTCCGCGCGCGTGCCCCCCACTCCCCGACCGATGCCTCAGACCAGCCGCCAAGCTCACGCCCCGGACACCGCGCTGGAGCCCCTCCGCGTGCTCGTGACCGCCGGTCCGACCGAGGAGCCCATCGACGAGGTCCGGTTCATTGGCAACCGCTCCTCGGGCAGGATGGGCGTGGCACTCGCACACGCGTTCGCGGACGCTGGAGCCTCCGTCCGGCTTGCACTCGGTCCCATCCGGGTCGCGCCACCGATGCGCGACGGCATCGCGATCCTTCCGTTCCGGACGTCGCGCGACCTCGAGACGCTCCTCCGCAGCGAGCTTCCCGCCGCCGACCTCGTGGTGATGGCAGCAGCGGTCGCGGACTTCCGGCCTCGACGGACCTCGCGCGGCAAGCTGCGTCGCACGGGCGACCACGCGAACGACCGCGCGAACGACCACCTGACCGTCCACGGGGACGACCAGCCTTCGCTCACGCTCGAACTCGACACCGTGCCTGATCTCCTTGCGACCACCCGCAGCCTCCGCAAGGTTGGCTCGCGGACGTTCGGCTTCGCCCTCGAGCCCGCCGAGCAGCTGCGGACTTCGGCGCTCGCGAAACTCGAGCGCAAGGATCTCGCGGGGATCGTCGCCAACCCGCTCGAGACGATGGATGCCGCCGACATCGACGGCACGCTCTTCCTGCGCGACGGCCGCGAACTTCGGCCCGACGGTCGCCTCGCGAAGGACGCCTTCGCGCGCTGGCTCGCGCCCATCCTGCTCTCGACGCTTCGGTAGGGCGGGACGACGAAGGGATCGCGCCGAGCGCGTTCTTGGCGAAAGACCTTGCGCTGCGTGGGGTCTTCGCACCAGACGGCCCGTGCCTCGCGCCAGGCTCCGCACACCGCCGCGCATATCCACTACAGTCCGCGCCATGCAGATCGGAATGATCGGTCTCGGGCGCATGGGCGCAAACATGGTTCGCCGTCTTCTCAAGGGAGGGCACAAGGTCGTCGTGTTCGATGTGAACGCGAAGGCCGTGTCCGACCTCGCCGCGGAAGGCGCGACCGCCTCGTCGAGCCTCGCGGATCTCTGCGCGAAGCTCTCCGGGCCCCGTCACGTCTGGATGATGCTTCCCGTCGCATTCGTCGACGGCACCATCGCCGAGCTCGTCAAGCACCTCGCGAAGGACGACTGCGTGATCGATGGCGGCAACAGCCACTACATCGACGACATCCGTCGCGCGAAGGAACTCGCCGCGAAGGGCCTGCACTACGTCGACGTCGGCGTGTCGGGAGGCGTCTGGGGGCTCGAGCGCGGCTACTGCCAGATGATCGGCGGCGACGGCGCGGCCGTCGGACGACTCGACGGCGTCTTCCGCACGCTCGCGCCCGGCCTCGGCGACATCAGCCGCAACCCCGACGGCGCGAAGCTCGGCACCGCCGAGTCCGGCTACCTCCACTGCGGTCCGTCGGGAGCGGGCCACTTCGTGAAGATGGTGCACAACGGCATCGAGTACGGCCTCATGGCGGCGTACGCGGAGGGCCTGGGCATCCTGCGTCACGCGAACCTCGGAAAGCAGTCGCAGGAGCACGACGCCGAGACGACGCCGCTCCGCCACCCCGAGCACTACCAGTACGACTTCGACCTCGCCGCGATCACCGAACTCTGGCGTCGCGGCAGCGTGGTCGGCTCGTGGCTCCTCGACCTCACCGCACAGGCGATGGCGAAGGACCAGACGCTCACGCAGTTCAGCGGTCGGGTCAGCGATTCGGGCGAGGGCCGCTGGACGCTTTCCGCCGCCAACGACGAGGGCGTTCCCGCGCCCGTCCTCGCGGCGGCGCTCTTCGGGCGCTTCGCCTCGCGCGGCAACGCCGACTACACGAACAAGGTCATGAGCGCCCAGCGATTCGCCTTCGGCGGTCACCTCGAGAAGCCTCACGCGTAGCGCCACAGGCGTCACGCCGTACCCGTGACGCTGCACACCCGTGACGCTCCACGCGCGACGCCACATCCGGAGCCCCGACCGGCCAGAACGCCGATCCGTGCGGGTACGATTCCCCGCGGGCCCGTGGCGAAACAGGCAGACGCAGCGGACTTAAAATCTGCGGCCGCAAGGCGTGTGGGTTCGATTCCCACCGGGCCCATTGCATCCGGCGCGCGAGGACGGCGAACGCCGGGCACCGCTGCGCGTGCGAACCGGTTCGAGGACTTCTCCGTACGAATGCCCCCCATGCGGACGCTCACTGCCATGTTCATCGCCACGCTCATCGCCGTACCCGTGCTCGCCGTCGGACTCTCGGGACTCGTTGCCGCGCCGCTCGGCTCCGAAGTACGCACGGTGCAGGACGCCGCTCGGACTTCGCCGGGGGCCGCGACCAGCCAGGCTTCGAGCTCGACGACAGCATCAACGGACCAGACGACCGACGCACAGGACACCGCCGTGAAGCCCAACGCACAACCGACCTACTCCCGCTCCGGCTACGACGTCACGCCCTACTCGCGCGAGAAGGTCGCGGAACTTGCAAAGAAGCTCTCGCCCGAGGCCTATCGCATCACGCAGAACGCGGGCACCGAGCCGGCCTTCTGCGGCACGCTCCTCGACAACAAGAAGGACGGCACGTACTGCTGCGTCGTCTGCGGACTGCCGCTCTTCTCGAGCGCGCACAAGTTCAACTCGGGCACCGGGTGGCCGAGCTTCTTCCAGCCCTTCGACATCGCGCACGTCGGCGCGCGGCAGGACAACTCGCACGGCATGGAGCGCGTCGAGATCCTGTGCACGCGCTGCGACTCGCACCTCGGTCACGTCTTCGACGACGGTCCGCGCCCGACGGGCCTGCGCTTCTGCCTGAACGGCGCCGCGCTCGTCTTCCACGAGAAGGGCACGCCGCTGCCCCCGGAGTCGCAGCCGCTGAAGACCGAGGCCGCCTACTTCGCCGGCGGCTGCTTCTGGGGCATCGAGCACTACTTCCAGCAGGCGCCCGGCGTGATCACCGCCGAGAGCGGCTACATGCAGGGAACGACCGACAACCCGACCTACAAGGAGGTCTGCACGCAGGACGAGGTGCCCTTCGCGTCGCGACCGGCCGGCTTCAAGGGCCACGCGGAGGTCGTGAAGGTCGTCTTCGATCCGACGCGCATCACGTACCGCCAGCTTCTCGAGGGCTTCTTCGAGATGCACGATCCGACGCAGCTCAACCGCCAGGGCCCCGACTACGGCACGCAGTACCGATCGGGTCTCTACACCGTGGGCGCCGATCAGGAGGCCGAGGCGCGCAGGTACGTCGCCGAACTCGGCGCGCTCGCGAGCTTCAACGGCAGCGTCAACGGCCGCAAGATCGTCACCGAGATCGAGTCCGCGAAGACGTTCTACTCCGCCGAGACCTACCACCAGGACTACCTCGAGAAGAACCCGACGCGCGGCTGCCACATCGGCAAGCCGTGGTGGCTGACGAAGAGGGCCCCCGCCGCCGGTTCCGCCCCCGCGGACACCTCCACCGAGACCGTGCGGTAGGCTCCCGCCTGCACCGTGCGCCGAGGCAAACGCAAGATCACCCCGCTCCGGATCGCGCTGATGCTCGCGTTCGGCGTGGTCGCGTGGCGCGGCTACGCACGCTTCGCCGACAACCCGCTCGCCGTACCCACGCCCGACGACGGCTCGCGCGCCAACCGCGAGTACTTCGTCGGGATGGCGATGGGCGCCACGGTAACGATCACGATCGATGCCGAGGATCCGGCGCTCGCGAAGGCTGCCGCACGCGCGGCGCTCGAGGAGCTCGAGCGCCTCGACCGCATGCTGTCCGACTGGAAGGAGTCGAGCGATCTCACGGCCTTCCATCGCTCGGGCGCGGTCGAAGCCGAGGTCGCACCCGACTTCGCACGCGTCCTCGCGCGCGGCCTCGAGGTCGCGCGCCTCACCGACGGCCGTTTCGATCCCACCGTCGGTCCGCTCGTGGCGTTGTGGCGCGCGTCGCGCACGTCGGGCGCACTCCCCGACGCAGCCACGCTCGCCGCCGCGCGCGCGCGCTGCGGCTGGTCGCGCGTCAAGGTCGAGGACGGCCGCGTGCACCGCGGGGCCGACGACGTGCTGCTCGATTTCGGCGGCATCGGCAAGGGTTTCGGCGCGATCGCCGCGCTCGAGACGCTGCGCGCGAAGGGCTGCCCGCGTGCGATCGTCGCGGTCGCGGGCGACATCGCCGTCGGCGAGCCGCCGCGCGGCGAGGCTGGCTGGAAGATCGATGTCGAGAGCGCCTCGAAGCCGGAGCGGATCGTCGTCGCGCGCTGCGCGGTGTCGACGTCGGGTGCGACCGAGCAGTCGGTCGAGATCGGCGGCGTTCGCTACGCCCACATCGTGGACCCCCGCACGGGCCTCGGAGCGACCGACGCGGCGCGCGCGACCGTGATCGGCCCCCTCGATGCGGCGGTCGATGCGCTCGGAACGGCGCTGGCGCTGACGAAGGACGACGCGGAGGTCGACGCGATCCTCGCGCGCTTTCCCGAGTACGGCGCGCGCATCGAGCGCGTTGCGCAAGGTGAAAGCAGCGCGAACGAAGAAGTCGTCGCGCGCGTGACTTACCACGGCGCGTGGAAGCGCTGACGCCGCCCTCTGCAACGGCTCGGGGAAGAGCGCGCTTCGGTCACATCCGCGATCGCGACCGCGCGATCACTGCAGCTTCGTCCGACCCGGCACCGCCACAGGCGCCTGCGGACGCGGCCCGAACTCGACGGCGTCAGGCATCAGCACTTCGGTCGAGTTCATCGCCTGTTCCCAGGTAACGTCACGACCGGTGTAGGCCGCCATGCGACCCATGATGGCGCAGAGCGTGCTCTTCGCCACCTGCTCGGCCTCGTTGAGCGGCTGGTCCTTCAGGATCGCCGTCTGCAGATCGATGTGCTCCTGGGTGTACGGATCGCGCTGCTTTCCGCCGAACTTCCACGCCTTCGCACCCGTGAGCTCGGCGTAGCCGGAGCGCATCGTGGCCGTGCCCTCGGTGCCGTGGAAGATCTCCTCGACCTTGCCGTCGGTGCCGTCCTGCTGGCGGCACATCGAGAAGACGAAGCGATCGCCCGGGTACAGGAACTCGAGCCCGAAGTGGTCGAAGATGTGGCCGAAGCGCTCGTCGGTGCGGGCCTGACGGCCGCCGACACCGCGCACGAGCATCGGATCGGCGCCCATCACCCACTGCATCACGTCGAGCTGGTGCACGTGCTGCTCGACGATGTGATCGCCCGAGAGCCACGAGTGGTAGAGCCAGTTGCGGACCTGGTTCTCGACCTCGGTGCGATCGGCCTGCGGGTCGACGTTCCAGAGGCTGCCCATGTTCCAGTAGACGCGACCCGCCATCACGCGGCCGATGTCGCCCTTCCGGATGCGATCGATCGCCTCGATGTAGCAGCCCTCGTGGCGGCGCTGCGTGCCGGCGACCATCTTCAGCTTCTTCGAGCGACTCTCGGCGGCCGACTCGATGAAGCTGCGGACGCCCGGTCCGTCGACCGCGACCGGCTTCTCCGCGAAGACGTGCTTGCCTGCCTTCGTCGCTTCCTTGAAGTGGATCGGGCGGAAGCCGGGCGGCGTCGCGAGGATCACGATGTCGGCGTCGGTCGCGCAGACCTTCTTGTACGCGTCGAATCCGCTGAAGAGCCGGTCGCTCGACACCGCGGTCATGCCGTTCTCGGTGAGCGCGTTGTTCGCGCTGGTCACGCGCTCCGGGAAGAGATCGCCGAGCGCGACGACCTCGATCTTGGCGCCGGAGGTCTTGCCCGCGTTGATCGCGTTGAACATCGCGCCGGTGCCGCGTCCGCCACAGCCGATCACCGCGATCTTGAGGACGGGCTCTTTCCCGAGGTGGGCGAAGGCGCGCGTGGCACCGAGGATGATCGGCGAGGCTGCTGCTGCTGCGACGAAGGCGCGACGGTCGAAGGTCATGGCTCGTTCCTCTCGGCGCCGGGCGCCGCACGGGTCTGGCGCGGAGCGCCGGTAGGGATCACTTCTTCTCGCAGACGACGCGGAAGCCGACGAAGCCTCCGCTCGAGTACCACCACTTGCTCTTCGGGAACTGCGGATCGATCTCGTTCCACTCGACGGGCTTGCACGGCTGGAAGACACCGCAGCCGAGGTCGGCCATCGCGTCGAGGTACGAGCCGCCGGCCACGGCGCCGAGTTTTTCGCCCGTGTTCACCCACTCGCAGGCGTTGCCGAACAGGTCGTAGCATCCGAGGAGATCCGCCTTCTTCGACGCAAGCTTGTGCGTCTTCTCGCCGGCGTTCTCCTTCACCCATGCGTGGTCGCCGCAGTTCTTCGGGTCGATCCCCGACTGCTCGCACATCGCCTTCCACTCGTCACCGGTCGGCAGGCGATAGGTGCGACCGGTCTTGGCCGACAGCCACTCGCAAAACTGCACGCAGCTGAGGTAGCTCGGAGAGATCACGGGGAATCCCACGTGACCGAACTCGCGATCCATCCCGATGTACGGCTTGGTGGGCTTGGTCACCGCGTCGGCCTTGTCGTTCGACTTTCCCTCGGCCTTGTCGGAGCCGTAGACGAAGACGTCGAAGAGTTCCCACGGGATCTCCGTCGTTGAGACGAACAGCGTGCCCCCGCCCGGCGCCTTGAACGGCACCAGTTCGATCTCGAAGGTGGAACCCTCGACCGCCTGCTTGAAGCGCGCGGCATCGCCGGCTCCGGCGTTCGTCTTCGGCGCTGCGTCCTGCACGCCTGCGGCCGCCATGAGGCCGCCCAGCGCGAGGATCAATCCGCTGCGCGCGACGATCGCCGCGGGGCACCGAGAAAGGGAAAGGGCGGCCTGCCTGCGCAAGCCGCCCTGTTCGGTCTGTAGGTTGTTCGAAATGGTCTGGTGCTGGTCGAGGCTCGCTGGCATGTCCCCGCGATTATGACGCGGGCGCAGCGCTCAAGCAACCGGTCAGCCGTTCCAGTTCGAGATCAGGATCGCGAGGTCGGTCGCATTGACGGTGCCGTCGCCGTTGATGTCGGCGGCGCCGGAGGTCGCGCCCCAGGCGCTGAGGAGACCTGCGAGGTCGGCCGCGTTCACGAGACCGTCGCCGTTGAGGTCGCCCGGGATCGTCGCCGTGCAGTCGACGTTGACGATCTTGAAGTCGTCGACGCCCGCCTCGATGAGCGAACCCTGGTTGAGGTCGCGCGCCACGAAGCGGACCCGGACGTTCGCGGTCGGCGTGATGAAGTCGCGCACGCGCCAGGATCGCTTGGTCCAGAGGCTGTTGTTCGTCGCGATGTCCTCGATGAGAACCCACGACGTACCACCGTTGTTGGTGATCTCGACGGGCATCGAGTCGAGGCCCGGCGCGCCGCCGAGGTTGTTCGAATACCAGTACCAGTACTCGATCGTGGGCTCGTCCATCTGCGACATGTCGAAGACGGGCGAGAGCAGCGTGGTCGTGCCTCCGTCGACGTCGGCCGCACCGGCGGCTCCACCCGCAGTGCCCTGGCCCGTCACCCAGCAGACGGTACCCGTCGTCGAGTGATCGTCCTCGGGCTGCGCGGTGGTCCCGACCGGATCGACCCGGACCCACTGGCCGCTCGTCGCGGTGTCGCCGGCAACGCCGCCGACCCAGCCGTTCACCGCCTCGAAGTTCTCATCGACCGCGGTCACGACCGCGACCGCCGAGAAAGCCGTGCGGGGGTTGTCGGTCGAGGCCTCGCCCTGGTTGTTCTCGACCTCGAAGACGTAGGAGACCGTCGAGGTGCAGGGCGTCGCCGGGAACGTGCCGCGGAAGACGTTTCCACCGAGCGGCGAGAGCGGCACGGTGGTGGTCGTGGTGCCGACGGTCACCTTCATGCGCGCCGTCGAGGTGTTCAGCGTCTGGCCCTGACCGGCGGTGATCGTCACGTCGACGGTCGATCCGCCCGCGGGATTCACGGTGACGGGCGCGTTGGCAACCGAGAAGGTTGCGACCGGACCGCCGATTGTCCACACGAAGAGACCGCGCTCGAGGTCGCTGCCGATGACGGTGCCGCTCGGGAAGTACGGCCAGATGTTCCAGAGACCGTTGAAGTTCGCCGCGTCAGAACCCGGATAGGTGTCGAAGTACGCGACTTCCGGTGGCGACGTGCGGCTCACGCTGAGATCGAACACGCGGACACCCGCGCGGTAGTTGGCCTCGTACAGGTAGTTGCCCTTCACGTACATGTTGTGGCCGATCGCCGGATTGCCGTTGTTGAAGGCATTCACGAAGATCGGCGCGGTGAGGTTCGACACGTCGACGACGATGGTCGTGGTGACCGACACCGTGTCGCCCTCGTCGAGCTCGTCGTTGATGTACATGTAGCGTCGCTCTTCATCGAGCCAGCCCTGGTGGCAGAAGCGCGCGCCGGGGTAGGTGACGAAGCCGAGCTGCGTGGGGGCGGCCTTGTTGGTCACGTCCACGATGTAGAGGCCGGTGTTGGCGTAGCCGCCATTGCCGCCGCCGAAGCAGAACGCGATCTGCTTGCCCGCGTAGGGGCCGCTCGTGTAGGTGACGACCTGTGCCTCGTGGATGTAGATGTTCGACCACTGTCCCACGTAGGCCGGGTTCGAGGGGTCCGCCAGGCTGTACATGCGGAGGCCGTTCGATCCACCGCCTGCGCGGTAGAGGAAGGCGCTCACGTTGTCGATCGCGAGCGTATGGGTCGCCGCGGTGGTCGTGGTGGGAGCCGTGATGGTGTTGACCACCGGCGCCGAGCCGCTGTTGATGTTCGCGAGGCTGATGACCTGGATGCCACCGCCACCCTCGCTCGCCGCATAGCAGTAGCGGCTGTGGGTGCGGACGTCGCGCCAGAGGCTCGCCGGACCGGCCACGAAGGCCTTCAGCTGCGCGTTGCCGGGCACGGTGATGTCGACGATCGCGGTCCCGTCGTACAGACCGATGATTGCGTACTCCTTGCCGTCGGTCCCGACGTAGCCCCAGCAGCTGTTGCCGTTCTGGGCGCCGGCCGAGAGCGTGTTCAGCGGCAGCCAGCTCTTCAGCACGATGCCGTTCGAGTCGAAGGTGCCCGCGACGTTTCCGTCGGACTTCGGGTCATCCGCGCGGTAGGCGGTCGCGCGGACGGGCTTCTGACGGTCACGGATCTTGCCGTCGTCGTCATGAGCCTGCGCGATTCCGACGGAGCCGACCGCGCAGAGCGCCGGAAGGACGAACGAGGCAAGGGTTCTGCAGGTGAGGGTGCGCTTCAAGGTCACGATACGAATCTCCGTTCTGTGCTCGCTTCTTCGGGCGAAGGTCGCCCACACTCGCCGGACCACGCTCCTCGCGCGGTCGGCCCGCTGCCGTCTGACTGGCCCCGTCTGACTGGCCCCGTCTGACTGGCCCCGTCTGAATGGGGTGCCTCAGGATGGACCTGAGGCGTGATCTCGGGTTGGGCCGACTGAACGGCCGGAACCCCCCTCGATTGCGGACCGCCGGGGAATCCGGCGGCCCTCCCGACATCGCACACGCCGCCGAGGATGAAACGTACCTCACGCGGCGCGACATCCAAGTTCTTTCGGCGCAGCCGCCGGAAGTGGCTCCGATGGCCTTGCCATGATCGGACCTCCGGGGCGTGGAGGTTACCGACCGTCAGGGTCGGCGGTTCGCCTCTCCGGGGGCACCGGATCCCGAGTCCACTCCGGATTTGGTTCCTTTCCGGTCAGGCTCGACAGAAAGCGCTCGAGATCGGCCCGCTCCCCGTCGGTGAGTCCGAGAGGCACGAGCACGTTCTCCCCATGGTGACCGACCGGCGAAGCACCCTCGAGGGTGTCGTAGAACCGGACGACTTCGGCGAGCGAGGCAAGACGCCCGTCGTGCATGTAGGGCGGCGTGCGCGCCACGCCCCGCAGCGGCGGAGTCCGGAACTGCCCGAAGAGCTCACCCGAGCGTCGCAGCGAACGCACCATCTGACCCTTCGGCGCATCGGCGGCGTCGCTGAACCCCCCTGCGGCATTCCAAGGGCTCGCCTTCAGGAAGTCGACCGCCGCGAGTCGGGCCGGGTCGTCGGGCACCTTGCCGTTGGCGCCCGCGAAGCCGAGGTTGTGGAACTCCTCGTCGGTGAAGGATGGGCCGCGATGGCACTGGAAGCACCCGGCGCGAGAGACGAAGAGCGCGAGGCCGCGCAGCGCGGATGCGTCGAGGTCCGCCGGATCAACCGCCTTGGCTGCCTTGAGCGCCGAGACCGCGCGGTCGATCGGCGCTTCGCCGGAGACCAGCCGACGCTGGTACGCGCCGAGCGCCTTGAGGACGTTCGCGGTGGTGGAGTCGATCGTCTTCTGTCGCGCCGTGATGGCGTCGGCGGCGTTCGAACCCGCGTCGACGGCGCCCTTCCACCCGTCCGCGATCGGGTCGGTGTCCTTCGCGGCCAGCTCGGCCGGCCACGGGCCAAAGACGCGCTCGTACATCCCGCGCAGCGTCGCGTCGTCGCGCACGGTGCGGAGAAGGCGCTCGCGCGACCCCCCCATCTCGTCGGGATGCTCGATCGGCGCGAGGGCCTGCGACCAGAGCGAGTCGAACTTGCCATCCCACCCGACCCAGCGACGCCGCGACGAATCGATCACGGTCGGCGTGTTGCGCGTGCTCGTTCCGATCGCGTCGCCGAGCGGCTTTCCGTCGGTGAACCACTTGTCGGGAATGTGGCAGTCGGCGCACGTGACCGCCGCCGGCGAGATGCGACGATCGAAGAACAAGCGATGTCCGAGCCGCGCCGCCGTCTCGTCGTCGACGAAGCGGTTCGATGGATCTCCTGGAACGGCCGGCAACGGCGACATGCGCGCGATGCGCGCCACCTCCTCGTCGGTGAGCTTCGACAGCTCCGACGGAAGCGCGGCACGTTCGATCGACTGCGCGACGGTGAGCGTCGCCGGAGCGACGAAGAGCGCCGCCACCGCGCACGCACGCACCGCGCCACAGGCGACGATCGTGGCGCGTCGGCGATGTCGCACGCGGTTCTCCATGCGCTCACTCCACATCGATGATCCAGTGCGCGCGCTCCGCGACGCCGCCCTCCTCGACATCGATGGCCACGATCCAACGGCCGGGCATGTGCAGCAGCATGCCTTCGGCGATGAAGCGGCCGCGACCGGGCGACGGCTTCACGACGGGTACGAGATTCATGCCATGCCCGTGGTGCGGCATCTCGGCATCGGCCGCAAGCGCCACGTCGCCGCCGAGATCGCGTCCATCGACGCGCTCGACCTCGATGGCGATCGCAAACGGCTCGGCGTCGGGAAAGACACCTCCGACCGGCTCCCATGCCACGCGATACGTTCCGTCGGCCGACACGCCCCGTCGTGCGCCGGACGTGAGGAAGGCCTCCGTCGCGCTTGGGGCGGTCGCGGGCGGCGTGGCCGTGCTCGCGCCCAACGAATCCGCCTGCGAAGGGGGCGCGGTCGACGCAGACGGGGACTCACCCCCGCACCCGAGGAGGCCACTCGCGCCTGCGAACGCAAGCACGGCGATCCATCGGGCTCGAGTGTCCCGCAGCGATCCGTGCCGAGCAGTACCGATTCCATCGCGCGTCATGACGCGCCTCCATTCGCAGCCGGAACGCGTCCGGCTCCCGAAGTGTTCGAAGAGCCGACGGGATTCGCAGGTGCAAGAGGCGGCGGTCCACCGGGCGACCCCCGGCGCTTGCGGTCGTAGTAGCGACCCATGCTGCCGGTGAGGTTCCAGGTGAAGCCGTCGCCGAAGCGCTGGAAGCGGTGGTTGCCGCGATCGATCACGAGATGACCTCGCGGAGAGGGCGCGATCGCCTGCGGATCCCAGAACTGCTCGTCGAGCACGCCCTTTCCTCCGACGATCCGCGCGCTGCCGTTCGGACCACCGACGATCACCACATCGCGCGCCGCATCCGAGACCGCGAGGCCGCCATCGTCGAGAAAGGCGACGCCGCTCGGGCGGATGAGCGCGAACTCGCCGAGCGCACGAAGCGTCGACCACGTGCCATCCGCCGCGCGCAGGAAGACGGCTTGCGCCACCGGATCCGCGATCGCCCATCTCCCATCCGCCGCGACCGCGAGTTCTTCCGGAACACGCGCCTCCTTCGGGAGAGAAACGACCTCGCCGGCGCCAAGCCTGAGATCCGTGGCGAGGACGGCCATGTTCGCGCGGTCGAGGATCAGGACGCGCGAGGAATCGGGCCCGGCGAACGCGATGTCCGCGGGATCGGGCGTGCGCAACGAGGGAGTGGTTGACGCCTTCGACGCAGATGCGGCTCGCATCCGCTCGGCGAACGCGTCGAGTCGCATCGAGCGCGCAAGCCGCGGCATGAAGAGGTCAACGACAGGTTCCTTGGTCGGGTCCCACACGAGGTCGTACACGTCGATGGCGTTGCGGCCGCGGTCGGCGATCCACACGCGCCGACGATCGGGCTCGATGGCGAGCGCCGAGACCTCGCGGAACCGCTGCGGGCTCGCGCCCCCGCCGCCCATGAGGGTCATGTGGATCGGCGGCGTCGTCCGCGCGTCGAGGATTCCGACGGCCTCGCTCTCGATGTCGACGACGGCGAGCAGGTCGCCAGCGCAGGCGATCTCAGGACCGAAGTGGCTCGAGATCAGCTCGACCGAGGGCGGAATGCCCGGCGGCTGCGGCTCGGGCGTCAGCCGGAAGAACTGCGCGCGATCCTCGAAGGCCTCGGCGACGACGAGCGTGGAGCCATCGGAAGAGATCGCGATCGAGCGCGGATAGTGGATGTGACCGGCACCCATCCGCGGCACCAGCGCATGCATGCCGAAGAAGCCGACGAAGCGGCCGTTCGCATCGAGGATCTGGACGCGATGGTTGAGTTCGTCGGCGACGAGGATGCAGCACTCCTCGCCCTTCCCGAGGATCGCGACATCGCCGGGCGCGTTGAACTGGCCGGGGCTCGATCCGAACTCGCCGATCGCCTCACCCGAGGCGGACGGCATCCCGTCGACCCCCGCCGCGAAGCGCCAGACGCAATCGCGCAGTCGATCGGCGACGAGCACCGATCCATCGTCGAGGGCGGCAAGGCCGCGCGGGTCGCCGATCTGACCGCTGCCGAGGCGCGCGATCGCATGGCCCGAATCATCGAGGAGGACCACCGCGGCCGCGCGCCGGTCCGACACCGCGACCCCCTTCGGATGGAACGCGACGCCGGACGGCTCGCCGAGGACGCCCTCGCCGATCGACCGCGATCTCCCATCCTCGAAGAGCCGGATCGACCCCGCCGCATCGGCGATCGCGATCGCGCCGTCCGCGCGGACATCGATCGCGCAGGGGGCGCCGACCTCGCCGCGCTGGGCGAGTTCGGACACGCGCTTGACGACGGACGCAGCGCCATCCTCTTCGGGCTGTGCATCGATCGCCGCGGCCACGAGGCGCGCCGCCGGTTCCATCGCCTCGGGAGTGCAGAGGAGGAATCCTCCGCCACCAGGGACCGCCGCTACGGCGACGACGCCGGGAAGATCCTCGGCGGTGGCGATGTACTCGGCCGCCTGCGGGCAGGGTGGACCGAGCATGGGCGACGCACCATGCGTCACGGCGGCCGTGCAGATCGCGAACGTCAAGATCATGTTGCGAGTGTATCGCGCCGCGCGCCCGCGTCGTTCGAGTCGCTTCCGACGCGGTACGCTGCCGCCCCGATGGACAGCCAAACCCACTCCCACCATCCCGGTCCGTCCGAGTCGGGTCGCATCGACTGGAGCGCCCGCACCGCGAAGGCGATCGCGGTGGTCGGCACACTTGCGATCGCGACGATCCTCCTGATCGCGCCGCACGACGCGTCGGTCAAGGCGCCGATCGCCGAGAGCTGGTGGATCGGTGTCCTGCCGTTCGGACTCCTGCTCGGCGCGATCGCGGTGTTCCCGCTGCTTCCCGGCATCGCGCACTGGTGGCACTCGAACCTCAACCGCTACGTGGTGTCGCTCCTCGCGGCAGGCGCCGGTTCCGGCCGAGTACGTGCCCTTCATGTCGCTCCTCTTCGCGCTCTACGTGATCGCGGGCGGGCTGCGCATCGAGACGCCGTTCGACGGGCATCCGCGCGAGAACCTGACGATCCTCGCGGTGGGCGCGCTGGTCGCGAGCTTCGTCGGAACGACCGGTGCCGCGATGGTCCTCATTCGTCCCCTGCTCGAGTCGATCCGCCGACGCAAGTACCGCGCACACTCGGTCATCTTCTTCATCTTCATCGTGTGCAACTGCGGCGGTTGCCTGCTGCCGATCGGTGATCCGCCGCTCTTCATGGGCTACCTCAAGGGGGTGCCGTTCCTCTGGACGCTCGGCCTCTGGAAGGAGTGGCTGCTCGTCAACGGGCTGCTGCTCGGGGTGTACCTCGCGATCGACACCATGCTTCACCGCAAGGAGCGCCGCGACATCCAGAGGGCCGACGACCACCGGCGGTTCCGCATCGAGGGCGTGATCAACATCCCCCTCCTCGCGGCGGCCATCGCGGTGGTGGCGCTCGTGGTGCCGGGCAAGCCGCTCCTCGGCTCCGACGTCGTGGCGGGGAACTTCGTGCGCGAGGGGATCCTGCTCGCCCTCGCCGGCGCAAGCATGTGGCTCACCCCGAAGGCCGTGCGCCATGCGAACCGCTTCGAGTTCGGCGCGATCATCGAGGTCGCGGCGATCTTCATCGGCATCTTCATCGCCATGCAGACGCCCCTCGCGGTGCTCTCGACGAAGGGCCCCGACCTCGGCATCGAGTCGCCCTTCGCGTTCTACTGGATCACGGGCGCGCTCTCGAGCTTCCTCGACAACGCGCCCACCTACATCGTGTTCCTCCAGGTGGCGTCGACCCTGCCGCACGTCGACAGCGAGACGTACGTCCAGATCGCCGGCGGCGCCGTGCGCGAGGACCTGCTCACCGCGGTGTCGCTCGGCGCGGTCTTCATGGGCGCCAACACCTACATCGGGAACGGCCCGAACTTCATGGTGAAGGCGATCGCCGAGGGCGAAGGCGTCGAGATGCCGAGCTTCTTCGGCTACATGGCGTGGTCGGTCGGCATCCTCGTCCCGCTGCTGGCGTTGGCCGAGGTGTTCTTCCCGTGAGCACGCCTCCGTCGATCGCGCCGGATCAGCCAGCAGGCTGCGCGCGCACCTTCCCGGTGCCCGGGTCCTTCTTCGCCATCGACGCGTAGATCACGCTCTGGACGATCACGCTCTCGCCGAGCAGGCGGCCCACCCGCTCCGTGGCCTGGTCGAGCGTCTTGAACTTGTCCTGATCGAGTTCCGACTCGAACATGTCGAGCGAGTTCTCGACGGCGAGCATCATGCTCGCGACGACCGCCCACTGGTGGCGCGTCTGCGGCCAGTACTCGTTCGACTGGACGAGCTCGATCGGCACGGTCACGCGCCAACCGTCGCCGGTCTCGAGCAACGCGACGAAGCCGCCGGCGACGAGCTCGCCGTCGTACTCGAGCGTGGCGGTGCCGTCGCCGAGATCCTCGGCGGCGAGCTTCGACCTCGATTCATCGAGGAACTTGAACGGATCGGTCACCGCGCGCTCGACGATCGGGCCGAAGCCGAAGCGGTCGCTCACGCGCTCGAGCTGCGTCTGCGACTTCGCGAGATCCTTCGCGTAGCGCTCCTTCAGCTTGCGGCTCACGCGGCCGAGCTGCCCGAGCATGTCGGAGAGCTTGCCCTTCACGTCGGAGATCGCGCTCTCCTCGGTGACGCCGTCCTCGAACTCGACATCGCGGGCCGCGATGTCGATGAACTGTGGCAGGTCCTCCGGCCGGCCGTCCTGCACCGCCTTCTGGATCGAGTCGAGCAGCCGTTCGGGGGTCGAGGTGTCGTAGACCGGGTCCGCGCAGCCCCCCGCGAGGAGGAGGGTCGCGGTCGCCATCGCCGCGAGGGCTGTGCGAAGTCGCTGGAATGCGGCGATCGGCTGCATGGGGCGCAGTGTATCCCGCACCCTGCGCGTAGCATCCGCATCCATGGATTCGTCGACCGAGACCACCATCGAGATCGTCCTCAACGGGAAGCCCGCGCGCGTCGCGCCCGGCACCACGGTCGCGGACCTCGTGGCGCGAACGCTCCCGAACGCGCGCGCCTACGCGGTCGAACTCAACCGGACCGTGCTCTCGCGCCGCGACCACGCCACCCGGACGATCGCGTCCGGCGACCATGTCGAGATCGTGACGCTCGTCGGAGGTGGATGAGCGATCCCGATGGGTGTTCGGCAGCCCGCCGCCCGTTGCGACGAGCCGAACCTCGATCGCCCCCGCCGGCGCCGCACCCGCTACCTTTCCGCCGGAACACCCGATGTCGACCGCAACCGCCAACTTCTCCGCGCCCTTCGCCGTGCCTCCTCTCAAGGTCGGAGGGTTCACCCTCAAGAGCCGCCTCGTCACGGGCACGGGCAAGTACCGCGACTACGAGACCATGCAACGCGCGCTCGATGCGAGCGGCTGCGATGCCGTCACGGTCGCCGTCCGTCGCGAGCGCCTCGTCGACGCGGAGGGGCGATCGCTCCTCGATTTCCTCGACCTCGCCCGGTACACGATCCTCCCGAACACGGCCGGCTGCTTCAGCGCCGAGGACGCGGTGCGCGTCGCGCGGCTCGGGCGGGAGATCCTCGACTCGGTCGACAATCCGGGCAAGCACTGGGTGAAGCTCGAGGTGCTCGGCGACCGGAAGACGCTGCTTCCCGATCCCGTCGGCACGCTCGAGGCCTGCCGCGAGCTGGTGAAGGACGGCTTCACCGTGCTCTGCTACTCGAGCGATGACCCGATCATGGCGGTGCGACTCCGCGATGCCGGCGCCGCCAGCGTGATGCCCGCCGGCAGCCCGATCGGATCCGGTCGCGGGATCGCGAATCCCGCCAACATCACGCTCATCCTCGAACTACTCAAGGACCCGACCGCGGGCGGAGACCCGAACTATCCCGTGATCGTCGATGCCGGCGTCGGAACGCCGAGCGACGTGACGCTTGCGATGGAACTCGGTTCGGATGGCGTACTCCTCAACACGGGAATCGCGCACGCGCAGGATCCGGTGCGGATGGCCCACGCGATGAGACTCGCGCTCGAGTGCGGCTACCACGGTGCCCGCAGCGGCCGGATCGGCCGCAAGCTGCACGCGAGCGCCTCGAGCCCGTGGCAGGGCTCGATCGCATCGGTGGTCATCCCCGGCGAATGATCGCCGCGCTGCGCGCGACGTCTCACGACGCTCGGAGCGCTTGTCATGAAGGCGGTCGCCGCTGCGGCGGCTCCCTCGGGCGCGATCCACGCCAAGGCTCTTCTCGGCCCGCCGCGATTCACTCGCGGCGAGGCCGGCCAGAGCGAGCAAGTTGCGAAGCAGGTTGCGAGCGCTCAATCTCACGTCGCGAGCGCTCAAACTAGTGCGCCACCCGGTGCCCGAGGTACTTCGAGACCTCCGCAACCTTCGCGTCGACCGTCGCCTGATCACGCGCCTCGAGGTTGAGGCGGAGCAGCGGCTCGGTGTTGGAGAGCCGGATGTTGGCCCACCAGTCGCCCGCATCGATGGAAAGGCCATCCAGCTCGTACGTCTTGGCCTTCGGATACGCGCGCTTCAGCGCGGCGAGCGCGCCGAGCTTGTCCTCGTTCTCGAAGTTGATCTCGCCCGACTGGACGTAGCGGCGGCACGGCGCGATGAGCTGCGACAGCGGCTTCCTCGCACCGGCCAGCGCCGTGAGCACCGCGGCAAACGTGCGCGCGCCCGAGTCGGTCGCCCAGAGATCCTCGAAGTAGAAGTGCCCCGACAGCTCGCCGCCGACGACGCCTCGCTCGGCCGCGAGCTTCGCCTTCATGAAGACGTGGCCCACGCGGCTCTCGACCGGAACCCCGCCGTGCTCGCGCACGATCTCGGGCACGCTGCGCGAGCTGCGCAGGTCGTACACCACCGCCGCGCCCGGCTTCTTCGCGAGGAAATCCTGCAGCATCCACGCGAGCAGGAGATCGCACCCGATGGGCGCCCCCTTCTCGTCGAGCACGATGCAGCGATCGGCGTCGCCGTCGAAGCAGAAGCCCGCGTCGAAGCCACCCCGCGCCATCACCGCCTGAAGGTCGCGCAGGTTCGACTCGACGAGCGGGTTCGGCTCGTGCACGAACTCACCGCTCGAGTTGTCGAAGTAGATCGGCTCGATCGAGAGACCCGCGATCCCCTCGAAGACCTTCGGCACCATCGTGCCCGCCATGCCGTTCGACGCGTCGATCGCGATGCGCAGCTTGCGCTCGCCGGAGAGGACGCGAGGATCGATGAAACTGCGGAGGAGCGCCCGGTAGTCGTTCCAGAGATCGCGCGCCTCCTCGCGCCCGCCCTTGCGCTCGGCCTTCTCGCGTTCGACGAGTGCGGCAAGCCGCTGGATCTCGGCAAGCCCCGTGTCCTGCCCCACCGGCTTCGCCCGCCGCTTCGAGATCTTGAAGCCGTTGTAGTTGGACGGGTTGTGCGACGCCGTCACCTGCACGCCACCCGCGCACCCGAGATGGTTGATCGCGAAGTAGACGAACGGCGTGTCGACGAGACCGAGGTCGATCACGTCGGCGCCGGCATCCCGCATGCCCTGCCGGAGTTCCGCCGAGAGGCTCGGGGAACTCTTCCGCATGTCGCGGCCCACGCAGATCGTGCGCGACATCGGATCGATCGCTCCCTCGGCGGCCGCCTGCGCGAGAAGGTACTGGGCCGCGCCGTAGCCGATCTGCCAGGCGAGTTTCTCATCGAGGGGCTTCGGGTAGGTGGCGCGGACGTCGTAGGCCTTGAAGACTTTGGCGAGCATGGGGGCTATATATCGGACGGCGGCTCCCGTGTCTTCAGAGCCGACCGCAGCGAGGGCCCCGCGCCCCGCCGTCCCCCGCATGCCGTCGATCTCCCTCCTTCCCAGCCGGACGG
Organism: Planctomycetaceae bacterium; assembly: GCA_021297795.1. Lineage (GTDB taxonomy): Bacteria > Planctomycetota > Phycisphaerae > Phycisphaerales > SM1A02 > QWPT01. The sequence goes on along the minus strand of JAJTGL010000063.1, from coordinate 2,160 downwards.
GGTTTCCGGTACACTCTTCGATTCTCCCGTCCGGCGTTCGGCCGGGAGCCACCCGCGCATCCGTGGCCGCGCGGTTCGTACGTCAGGACGGCACGTCCGTCACCACAAGCGCCCTTGGACGGGCGGGACGCCACACCCGCTGCGTCGGTGTCGCTGGAGAGCAACCATGGCTTCTCTCGTTCAGGAACTCATCGAGGCAGGCATCCACTTCGGTCAGCGTCGCAGCAACTGGAACCCGAAGATGGCGCCGTACATCCACGGCGTCCGCAACCAGATCCACATCCTCGATGTGCGCGAGTCGATCAAGGGTCTCCTCCTTGCGAAGCGCTTCATCGAGCAGACCGTCGGCCGCGGCAAGGACGTGTGCTTCGTCGGCACCAAGCGTCAGGCGCGCGGCGCGATCGAGCAGTACGCGGCCGACGTCGGCATGCCGTTCGTCACCGAGCGCTGGCTCGGCGGAACCCTCACCAACTTCCGCACCATCCGCGAGCGCCTCAAGCGCCTCGAGGAGCTCGACCGGATCGTCGAGAGCGGTGAACTCAAGAACTACTCGAAGAAGATGGAGTCGCAGCTTCTCCGCGAGCGGAAGAAGATCCAGCGCAACCTCGGCGGCGTGCGTCAGATGACGCAGATGCCGGGCGCGCTCATCGTGGTCGATACGAACCGCGAGAAGAACGCGCTCCTCGAAGCGAAGTCGCTTGGTATCCCGACCGTGTGCCTCGTTGATACCGACGGCGACCCCGACATGGTCGATATCCCGATCCCGGGCAACGACGACTCGATGCGCACCATCGACATCATCGTGCGCGAGCTCTGCGACGCGGTGAAGAAGGGCAAGGAAGGCCGTTCGACCTCCGGCGGCGACGCCTCCGGCGAGAAGTCGGGTGGACGCGCCGACACGCGCGGCGAGGGCCCGTCGGACGGCGGCGCTCCGCGTCGTCGCTCCAGCCGTTCCCGCTACTCGGCAAGCGCCTCGGCTCCGGCCGGCGGCGAGTCGGCCGAGTAATCCCCCCTTCGTCACGGTTTCCGAACGCAACACATTCCTCCCGCCATGCCGTCTCCGAGCGGCGGGACTCCAGCATCGAAGGTACAGACCATGAGCACTGTGAACATCAGCCCCAAGGACGTCATGAAGCTCCGCGACCGCACGGGTCTCGGCATGGGTGACTGCAAGAACGCCCTCGTCGAGGCGAACGGCGACATGGACGCGGCGGAGAAGATCATCCGCGAGAAGATGAAGGGCAAGATGGATGCCCGCACCGACCGCGCCGCCGGCGAAGGCTGCGTCGCGATCGCGATGGGCGGCGGCAAGGCCGCGATCGTCGAGATCCGCAGCGAGACCGACTTCACCTCGCGCAACGAGGAGTTCCGCGCGATGGCGGCCGATGTCGCCGAGATGGCGCTCTCGCATCCCGCGGGCAACGTGACCGCCGACAAGGCCATCACCGAGCGCGTCGACGTCGTGCGTCTCAAGACCGGCGAGAACATCTCCTTCGCGCGCGGCACCGTGCTCGAGGGCGGCTCGTACGCCTCGTACGTCCACCACGACGGCAAGCTCGGCGTCCTCCTCAAGTACGAGGGCGGCGACATGGCGGCCGACATCGGCACCGGCATCTGCCAGCACATCGCGGCGGCCGTCCCGACCCCGGCGGCGATCGATGCGTCCGGCCTCGACCAGGCCGTCGTCGCGGCGAAGCGCGCCGAGGCCGTCGCCGAGGCGCAGGCCTCCGGCAAGCCCGCCCAGATCGCCGAGAAGATGGCGGAAGGCAAGATGCGCAAGTACTTCGAGGAGGTCACCCTCCTCGGCCAGGCGTACGTGCGCGACGACAAGATGCAGGTCGGCCAGATCGTGCCGAAGGGCGTCAAGCTCGTCCAGTTCGTCCGCGTCCGCCTCGGACAGGAGTGAATCCAACCCCTCAGCAGTACCCGGGACGCCCGCCTGCGGGCGTCCCTTTCCTTTTTGGGGGGGCTGTGCGGATTGTCGGGGCCGAAGTGATTGGTTGGCGCCCGACGCTCCGATATCGGGTTGGCTTCGCCGGAACGGGATGCGGTCGGCGCATCGCCCACGGATCGACGCATAGTGACTCTCCCGGACCACGGATCCATGAGCTTCACCGGCCCCATCTTCATCTGCGGAACGAGCCGCTCGGGAACGAGCCT
>JAJTGL010000062.1 GCA_021297795.1 Planctomycetaceae bacterium | reverse complement strand
ACACGCAGCCATGCGCAACATCCTGACCCGGCCCCTCGCGGTCGCCCTCTCGCTCGCATCCGCCTCCGTCGCTTCTGCCCAGACGCTCAACGACCTTTACCCCGAGCTCGCGACCCTCGTGGCAAGCGACGGCGCCATCGGCGACGACTTCGGCGATTCCGTCTCGTTGTCGGGCGACACGCTCGCGGTGGGAGTGCCGGACGACGCCGTGGGCGCGAATGTCAACCAAGGTAGCGTGCGAGTGTTCGTGCGGAACGGTACGACCTGGATCGCGCAGGCGACGCTGACGGCATCCGACGGTGCGGCGTCCGACTACTTCGGCTCCCAGGTTTCACTGTCGGGCGACACGCTCGCGGTCGGCGTACCGTACGACGATGTGGGCGTAAATGGCGATCAGGGCAGCGTGCGCGTGTTTGTCCGGAGCGGCACGACCTGGACCGCGCAGGCGACGCTGACGGCGTCCGACGGAGTAAGCGGGGACTTCTTCGGTTCCTCTGTCTCACTGTTGAGCGAAACGCTGGCGGTGGGGGCGAAGTTCGACGACGTTGGCGCGAACAGCAGTCAGGGCAGCGTGCGCGTCTTTGTCCGGGGCGGCACGACTTGGACCGCGCAGGCGACGCTGTCGGCCTCCGACGGCGCACCTTTTGACTACTTCGGTTCGTCCGTCTCGCTGTCGGGCGACACGCTCGCGGTAGGGGTGCCGGAGGACGCCGTGGGCGCGAATGTCGACCAGGGCAGCGTGCGCGTGTTCGTGCGGAACGGCACGATCTGGACCGCGCAGGCGACGCTGACGGCCTCGGACGGTGCGGTGGGCGATGCGTTTGGTTCCTCGGTTTCTCTGTCTGGTGACACGCTCGCGGTGGGCGTGCCGGAGGACGCCGTGGGCGCGAATGTCGACCAGGGAAGCGTGCGCGTGTTTGTCCGGAGCGGCACGGTCTGGACGGCGCAGGCGACGCTGGTGGCGTCCGACGGAGCAGTTGCGGACTTCTTCGGTTCCTCCGTCTCGCTGTCGGGCGACACACTCGCGATAGGCGTGCCGTACGACGACGTGGGTGCGAACAGCGGCCAGGGCAGCGTGCGCGTATTCGTGCGCAACAGCACGACCTGGACCGCGCAGGCCACGCTGACGGCATTCGATGGAGCACCTTTGGACCTCGTCTCCTCCGTCTCGCTGTCGGGCGACATGCTCGCGGTAGGCGTGCCGCGCGATGACGTGGGCGTGAATGGCGATCAGGGCAGTGTGCGCGTGTTCGGCAACTACCGCGTCTTCAACGATACGACGAACGTCGGGTACCAGAGCCTCACGTCCGCGATCGCTGGATCGTTGGCCGGAGCCCGCCTCCTTTGCGGCGCCCCGGCGTTTGCCGAGGCGACCGGCATCGTCGACGCATCGCAGAAGCGCTTTGCCTTTGTCGCGCTCGAGCCGCTCGTCCTCGCCGAGAGCGCGCTCATGACGGTCGCCACGTCGCGCCGAACGCCGGAAACCTCACCTTCGAGCAGTTCACGGTGGCGAACGAGGGGCAGTTCACGCAGCGCAACGCGAACGTCTTCGTCAACCAGACCTTCGGCACGACATCCGGCGGCGTCTGCTACCTCGAGGGTCCGGTGCTCGCCGAGGCGGTGACGACCGCGGTCGGCGCGCAGAACCGCGTGATGGGCGACACCAGCATCCTGTCCGACTACACCAACGCCGGCTCGACCATCATCCAGCGCGGCATCCTCTACATCTACGGCACGCTCACCAATACCGGCACGCTGACGGGCGAGGTGAACAACGGCTTCCTGCCGCCGGCTCCGGGCGACGGCTACTCGATCGGCGGCGACTACGCGCTGTCGGCGGACTCGTCGCTTGTGCTGCCCGACCCGGTCTGGTGGCTGCGCGTCGGCGGCGATCTCGACATCGCGATCAACAGCCCCACGCGCTTCGTGATGGACCAGGCCACGATCGAACTCACCGGCCTCGGCGACGCGCCGTCGCAGACGCTGGAAGTGTTCGCGCGTGATCTCGGCGCGGTCGACGCAGGCTTCGCGGCCTCGAACTACCTGCTTGGCGCGCTGCGCATCCGAGCGGGCGCCACGGTCGAGCTCGTCGACAACCACAACAACGCGACGGGGAAGGGCCAGGAGGCGATCTACACGAACGATCTGTTCGTGCCCGCGGGCGCCACGCTCGTCACGAACGGCTACCGGATCTACACGCGCGCCGCGACGATCGCGGGCACGGTGTCGGATCCGGCGGATGTGATCGTCGTGCCCGGAACTCCCCCGTGCGCCGCCGATCTCGTGCCGGATGGCGAGGTCAACGCGGCCGATCTGAGCACGCTGCTCGTGAAGTGGGGGCCGTGCACCGGCGCCTGCATGGGAGACATCGACGGCGACGGCAACGTTGGCGCGGCCGACCTCAGCCTCCTCCTCGTGAGTTGGGGCCCGTGCGCGAACTGACATTCGGGCGGGGTCGGACGGCTGTTTCGACCAACGACAAGACGGAAGGCCTTCGGCCTTCCGTCTTGCGTTTCAGTCGGGCATGCGGGATTTGAACCCACGACCTTTTGACCCCCAGTCAAACGCGCTACCAAGCTGCGCTAATGCCCGAGAGGGGTGCGAAGGATACCACGGAAGGCCGGGCGATGCATCGTCCGCGCGGCCCGCGATTCCCGCGTTTCGCGGCCGTCCGCGCGCCCGGCGCGGTTATCCGGCTCGGTCACGCGCCGCCGCGACGGCGGAGTTCCGCCTGCAGTTCCGCGAGCATCGACTCCATCCGCGCGAGACGCTCGACGAGCAGCGTCACGTTCGCCTGCTCCGCGCCCGGCGCGTGCAGGCTCGGGAGCGGCGACGCGGCGGCCGCTTCGGCGTCGTCCTGCTTCTTCGCGACGCTTGCTTCGGCGCCCGGCATCTCGCTCATGCTGTTCACGATCACGCCGACGAGGAGGTTGAGGAAGATCATCGTCCCCGACAGGATGAAGCTGACGAAGAAGAGGGGCGACACGATGGATTGTGCGTCGGGCTCGCCGCCGTCCGCGCGCGGCAGGCCCCGCATCTGATCCTGCATCACGTCGAACCATCCCTCGAGCGTGAGCACGCTGAACATCGTGAGCATGCTCGACCAGAGCGAGCCGAACCGCTCGGGGTCGTTCTCGCCGAAGAGGAAGACGCCCATCACGCTGTAGGCGTAGAGCAGCGTGAAGAGGAGCAGCGTGATCCAGCCGAACGACGGGAGACTGCGCAGCAGTGCGCCCACGATCAGCTGTAGTCGTGGCAGCGCGGTGACGAGACGCAGGCTTCGCGCGACGCGACCGAGCCGCAGGACCTGCGCGAACTGCGCGTGCAACGGCAGCAGGCAGATCGCCGTCACCGCGAAGTCGAACACGTTCCACGGATCCGCGAAATATCGCCACGGCCGGCGGCCCTCTGCGGCGATCTTGAGGACCACCTCGATCACGAAGATCGCGAGCACCACGCGGTCGATCGCGGCCAGCGCGCCGCCGAAGGCGTCGTGCACGGACGGAACCGTCTCGAGCCCCACGATCACCGCGCCCGCGAGGATCGCCCCGAGCACGGCGCCCTTGAAGACGCCGCTCCCGACGACGCGCGCGGCCGCGTTCGGCGGGTTTCGATCGGCGTCCGATCCACGCATCGCACCGCTTGCACCGGTCATCGCATCCGCTCCTCTGCTTCTCGCACGCTCCGTGCGGCCATCGCGCTGCCCTCGGGCGTCGCTCGCACCGGCTTCACGCCGACATCCGCGCCCGGACGACGTTTCGCGGGTAGTCTGCGTGCCGCCTCCGCATCCGTCAACCGCGGGGCGCCGGAACCGCCCATGCACGCACTTCTCGCCGCCGCCATGCTTGCGAACACCGCACCCGCCACACGCTCCGACGACATCCCGCCGCCCGCGCCGATCGGGCCGCTCCCGAGCGCGCGGCAGCTCGCGTGGAAGGACCTCGAGTACACGGGTTTCATCCACTTCGGCCCGAACACCTTCACCGACAAGGAGTGGGGGCACGGCGACGAGCCCGCGGAGGTCTTCAATCCGACCGCGCTCGACTGCAGGCAGTGGGTGAAGACGATGAAGGACGCCGGCATGAAGGGCGTGGTCATCACCGCGAAGCACCACGACGGATTCTGCAACTGGCCGACGGCGCTGAGCACGCACTCGGTGGCGTCGAGCCCGTGGAAGGGCGGCAAGGGCGATGTGCTGCGCGAGCTGAGCGACGCGTGCCGCGAGGGCGGGCTGAAGTTCGGCGTGTACCTGTCGCCGTGGGATCGCAACAACCCGAAGTACGGCACCGGCGAGGAGTACAACGAGTACTTCCGCCAGCAGCTCCGCGAGGTGCTCACGCAGTACGGCCCCGTGTTCGAGGTGTGGTTCGACGGTGCCTGCGGCGAGGGGCCGAACGGCAAGCGCCAGGTCTACGACTTCCCCAGCTTCCGCGCGGTCGTGCGCGAGCTGCAGCCCGATGCCGTGATGTTCAGCGACGTCGGCCCCGACATCCGCTGGGTCGGCAACGAGCAGGGCTGGGCGGGCGAAACCTGCTGGTCGATGTTGAAGGCCGAGGGCCATGGGATCGGCAACGACAACCCGCCCTCCACAAAGTCGCTGAATGAGGGCGATATCGACGGCGAATCGTGGATTCCCGCCGAGTGCGACGTGTCGATCCGACCGGGTTGGTTCTACCACGCGCACGAGGACGACAAGGTGAAGTCGCCCGCGAAGCTCTTCGATCTCTGGGAACGCAGCGTCGGACACAACTCGAACTTCCACCTCAACTTTCCGGTCGATCGCCGCGGCCTGATCCACGAGAACGACGTGGCCGCGGTGCTCGGGCTGCGCGCCCTCGTCGACGCGACGTACGGCGAGGGCACGGATCTCGCACGCGGCCGAACGACCGCGAGCGACAACATCCGCGGGTTCGTGCCGCGCGGAGCGCACGAGCCGCTGAATGACGAGCCGCTGCGCGACGAACCCTATGGAAGCGACAAGGCCGTCGACGGTGATCCGAAGACCTACTGGGCGACGAACGACGGCGCGACGGCCGCGTCGATCGAGGTCGAGCTCGATCCGTCGAAGCCCTTCGACCGCGTCGTGCTCGCCGAACCGACGTGGCTCGGGCAGCGCGTGAAGAAGTTCCGCGTGCTCGTCCCCGCGAATCCGAGCGACAACCACCGCGACTGGGTGACGCTTGCCGAGGGGACGACCATCGGTCACAAGCGGATCGTGCGCGTGCCCGAGACGAAGGCGAAGTACCTGCGCATCGAAATCGTCGACAGCCGCGCATGCCCCGCGCTGAACGCGATCTCGGTGCACAAGACGAAGATTCCGGCCGGCGCTGCGGCGAAGACAGCGCCGTGACGAAGCGGCCCGCGCAACGTCGAGAAGACACCGTCGCCGCGCTTGTCCGCGCGTCGCGGCGGCTTTCCCGCGCGGTCGACGCCATGCGCTTCGGCGGCGGCGTGGCGGCGGTCTACAACCCGCTCGACTACGCGCGTGCGCCGCACGAGGCATATCTCGCGCTCGCGCGGCCCGCGCCGGCGGCGCTCTTCCTCGGCATGAACCCGGGCCCGTTCGGCATGGCGCAGACCGGTGTCCCGTTCGGCGAGGTCGCGGCGGTGCGCTCGTTCCTGAAGATCGACGCAGCCGTCCACCGTCCGCGCGCCGAGCATCCGAAGCGGCCCGTCGAGGGTTTCGCCTGCACGCGCAGCGAGGTGAGCGGCCGTCGCTTCTGGGGCTTCATGGAGCGCGAGTTCGCGACGCGCGACGCCTTCTTCCGCCGGGCCTTCGTGTGGAACTGGTGCCCGCTCGCGTTCATGACCGAGTCGGGCGCGAACCTCACGCCCGACAAGCTGCCGCGCGCCGATCAGGAGCGGGTGGCCGAGGCCTGCGACGAGGCGCTGTGCGCCGTGGTCGCGGCGCTCGGACCCGCGATGGTCATCGGGGTCGGCGCGTTCGCGTCGGAGCGCGCCGCGCGCGCGCTTGGCGACACCGCGCCCCCGATCGCCACCGTGCTGCACCCGTCGCCCGCGAGCCCCGCCGCCAACCGCGGTTGGGACGCGGCGGCGCGCAAGCAGCTCGTCGCGTGTGGATTCCTCTGAGCGGTCGCGTGCGACGCCTCCTCCAACGCGAAACCGCCGCGCGGCTCGCGTGGCGAGTCGTGCGGCGGTTTGAAGCGGACAGGGGGAGATTCGAACTCCCGATACAGGGGATACCCGTATACAGCATTTCCAATGCTGCTCCTTCAACCGCTCGGACACCTGTCCTGAAGGGACGGAGAGTGTAACGCACTTCCCGTCGCGCGCGGCGGCGTCGGCATCGGCACTCGAACGCTTCGGTGGACCGGAAACCGGTGGCTCCAGCGCGCTTCCGAGGCGCGGAGGGACCGGGAAGTAGGATGCGCGGATGCACCCGGAGCCATCCAGCGCTTCCTCCGGGGGCGCGACGGCGGCCACCGCGCCCGAGCGTCCTCTCGACCGACGGACGATCCTCGCCGTCGTCGCGGCGGCACTCGGCTACTTCGTCGATCTCTTCGACCTCGTGCTCTTCTCGATCCTGCGCGTGCCGAGTCTCAAGGCGATCGGCGTCACCGATCCCGAGCAGCTCACCATCGTCGGCAAGCGACTGCTCGACATCCAGCTCGTCGGCATGCTGCTCGGCGGACTCGCGTTCGGCATGCTCGGCGACCGCTTCGGTCGCCTCAGGACGCTCTTCGGCTCGATCCTCCTCTACTCGGTCGCGAACATCCTCAATGCGTTCGTCACGGACGTGTGGCAGTACGAAGTGCTTCGCTTCGTGGCGGGCTTCGGTCTCGCGGGTGAGCTTGGCGCCGGCATCACGCTCGTCGCCGAGATCCTTCCGACCGCGAAGCGTGGGATCGGCACGGCGCTCGTCGCAGTCGTCGGACTGTGCGGCGCGGTCGCCGCGGGCGTTGCGGGCAAGTACCTGGCGTGGAACCACTGCTATCTCCTCGGCGGCGCGATGGGGCTCGCGCTCCTCGTCCTGCGCGTGGGTGTCGTCGAGAGCGGGCTCTACGAGGGAACGCGCTCCCGTGCGAAGGAATCTCGGACGGACGGCACGCGCATCCATCGCGGCAACCCGCTGCAGCTGCTCTGGCCGCCGCGCCGCGCGTGGAGGTTCCTGCTCGTCATCCTCTGCGGCATGCCGATCTGGTTCGTCGGCGGCGTGATGTTCGTCTTCGCGCCTGAACTTGGCCGTGTGATGAAGATCGCCGAGCCCATCGAGCCTGCGCGCGTGATCTTCTGGGCCTATCTCGGCGTCGTCGTCGGAGACATCGCGAGCGGCGTCATGTCGCAGCTGATCCAAAGCCGCAAACGCACGATCCTCGTCTTCCTCGTCGGCCTCGCGGTCTCCATCTGGTTCTTCTTCAAGGTCGCGCCGCAGGGCGCGTGGCACTTCTACGCGATGATGAGCGTGGTCGGCGCCGCGACGGGCTACTGGGCGATCTTCGTCACGACCGCCAGCGAGCAGTTCGGCACGAACCTTCGCGCGACCGCCGCGACCAGCGCGCCGAACTTCGTGCGCGCGATGGCCGTGCCGATCACGTCGATCTGGCTCGCGCTGAAGGGCACGGCCGACGCGCCGGGCTACGACCCGGTGCAGGCGACGCTCTCGCTCGGGCTCGTCTGCGTCGCGATCGGCGTGGTCGCGACGGGCCTTCTCGAAGAGACCTTCCACCGCGACCTCGACTATCTCGAGCACTGACCCGTAGCCCGAAGCACTTCACGTGCTCGTCTTTCCCGGAGCGCCGCCATGCTGTTGACCCCGTGCATCTCCCTGCTGCTCGTCTTGACGTCGCCCGACGCCGCCACCGTGTCGCGCATGCCCGATGCCGCGAATCTTGCGCGCTACCACGAGGTCCTCGCCTCGGAACCGCACGTCGCGGGCACGCCCGGTGACGCGCGCACGATCGAGCGGCTGGTTGCCGAGTTCCGCGCGATGGGCGTCGGGGCCGATGGCGCGCCACTCGAGGGTTTCGAGGTCGAGATTCAGGAGTTCTTTCCGCTGCTCGCGCGTCCCGTGAAGGCTCGGCTCGAGATCGTCGCGCCCGCGGAGCTCTTGCCGCAGGCGCCGGCGGCCGGTGGTCGCCGCGGCGTGCTCTCGCTCGGCGTCACCGAGCCCAATCTCGCGATCGATCCCGCGACCGCGCACCCCGACCTCGACATCGCGTGGAACGCGTGGAGCGGCTCGGGCGTCGCGGAGGCCGGCGTCGTGTACGTGAACTACGGTCGCAAGGAGGATTTCGAGCGGCTGCCGTCGCTCGGCATCGATCCGCGCGGCAAGATCGCGCTCGCCCGCTACGGCGGCAACTTCCGCGGCTACAAGGCGAAGTTCGCCGAGGCGGCGGGCTGCGTCGGACTCGTGATCTTCACCGACCCGGCCGACAGCGGCACGACGCGCGGCAAGACCTGGCCCGATGGCGGCGGCTGGGCGAACCCTGACTGCATCCAGCGCGGTTCGCTCATCACGCTGCCCTACGTGGGCGACCCGCTCACGCCCGGCATCTTCGCATCGAAGGACGCGCGGCGGCTCGAGCCGTCGATGGTGCGGCTCCCGACGATTCCGGTGCAGCCGGTCGGATACGGCGCGGCACAGCAGATTCTCGCGCGCATGAAGGGGCCGGAGGCGCCGGAGGACTGGCGCGGCGGACTCGCGTGCGGCTATCGGCTCTCCGATGACGCGCTGCGTCTCCGGCTCGAGATCGAGCAGACGCGCGAGATCACCCGCACCGCGAACGTGATCGCGCGGCTGCGGGGCGCGACGCGCCCCGATGAGGAGGTGATCGTCGGCGCCCACCACGACGCATGGTGCTTCGGCGCGGCCGATCCGCTCGCCGGCACCATCTGCATGCTCGAGAGCGCCCGAAACTTCTGCGAGCTCGCCCGGCGCGGCGAGCGACCCGACCGCACGATCGTCTTCTGCGCGTGGGGCGCGGAGGAGTACGGCATCTTCGGTTCGACCGAGTTCGTGGAGCGCGACCCCGACGGCCTCGCGCGACGCGCGGTTGCCTACATCAATCTCGACATGGCCGCGATGGGACTGAAGCCCGGGGCCGGCGTCTCGCCGACGCTGCGCGCGCGCGTCGATGCGGCGATCGTCGCGGCCCCCGGCCCGCGCGGCGAGGGCAGCGCGCGCGACGCCTGGGGCAAGACACCCGAAGGCGCACCGAGTTACGGCGATCTTGGCGGCGGAAGCGATCACGTCGGCTTCTGGTGCCATGCGGGCGTGCCGAGCGTGTCGCTCTCGGCCGGCGGCAGCGAAGGCTCGACCTACCACTCGAACTACGACACGGTCGCGTGGTACCGCTCGATCGTCGGCGACGACTACGCGGCGGCGCGGCTCGTGACCGGCATCGCGAGCGCCATGGTGGCCGAGTTCGCCGACGCATCGTCGGCACAGGTGTCGGCGACGGCGCTCGTGCGCGACGCCGCCATGCAGGCGCGGCGCATCGAGAAGCTCGCGGGTGAGCGCGCCTGGACCGAGGGCGCCGAGGAACTGGCGAGCCTCGCCCGCGCGTTCGAGGCACTTGGTCCCTCCGCGATCGCGTTCGATGCGGCGCAGGCAGCCGCCACCGAGAGAAGTGACGCGTCGACCGTGCGCTCGGCGTCGGCCGCGCAACTGGTGCGACTCTGGCACCACCGCGACGGGCTCGTCGGCAGGCCTTGGTTCCGCAATCTCTACGCCGCGACCGATCGGAACTCGGGCTACGGCACCAGCTCGTGGCCGCTCCTTCGCGAGGCGATCGAGGATCGACGTCCAAGCGACCCGGCGTCCCTCGAGCGCTGCGAGCGCGCACTTCGCGCCTACCAGAACGTGCTCGAGCGGATCTCCGGCATCCTGGAAGCGGGCCCGGCGGGGACGGCGGCGGCGCCGGGGCGGGGTGGTGCGATCGCGCCTCGGCCGGCCGGGGCGGGGGCTCCCGCGCAGCCACGCGTCGGACCCGGGAGCCAGTAGCGCAAGGGACTCGAAACGCGGTTCCGGGACCTCCGGGCCGTTTCCGTGGACGTTCGGGGTGGAGTTTCCGTTCGCGTTTCGCCACCGCAGCGGACAGATGCCCGATTCGTGACGAACTCGGGATGGAACTGCACCGTTTCGGGCGTATCTTCCGAATATCGGCGGCCGCCCGGCGTTCCCGGGGCTGCACGTCGAGTTCAACGCTTCGTCCCATCACGGCGGGCGCCGATCGGCCCCCGCGAGCCACCACCAGAGAGAAATCATGCTGAAGCAGACCGCCCTCGCCGCCGTCCTCATCAACGCCGTGGCCGCGCTCGCCGTCGCGCCCGCCGCCGATGCGCAGACCGTGCGCACCAAGCGCATCATCAACACCGGCCTCAGCCTCCCGACCTACGTCACCCACGCGCCGGGCGACGAGACTCGGCTGTTCGTCCTCGAGAAGGTCGGCCGCATCCGCATCATCGACATGACGTCCGCGACGCCGACGCTGCTCGCGACGTCGTTCCTCGACATCAATGCGATCGTCGACGACGCGACCACCACCAGCGACGAGCGCGGCCTCCTCGGCCTCGCGTTCGACCCGAACTACACGAAGAACGGTCAGTTCTACGTCTACTACACGAACGCCGGAACCAACAACGTCGCGCGCTACACGCGCTCGACCGCGAATCCGAACGTCGCGAACGCCACGGGCGTCGTCATGATGACGTGGTCGGATCCCTTCTCCAACCACAACGGTGGCTGGATCGACTTCGGCCCCGACGGCAACCTCTACATCGCCGTCGGCGACGGCGGCAGCGCGAACGATCCGAACAACGCCGCGCAGAACCTCACGTCACGCCTCGGCAAGATGCACCGCATCAAGCCGTCGATCGGCGGCGCGAGCCCGTACTACACGATTCCCGCGGGCAACCCCTTCGTCGGTGGCGCCACCACCGACGACACGATCTGGGCGTACGGTCTCCGCAATCCGTGGCGCAACTCGTTCGACCGCGACACGGGTGACCTCTGGATCGGCGACGTCGGCCAGAATGCCGTCGAGGAGATCGACTTCCAGCTCGCGGGCGCCGCGGGTGGCCGCAACTACGGCTGGCGCTGCACCGAGGGCACGTCGAACACCGGCCTCACCGGCTGCACGTTCGGTTCGCCTTCGCTCACCCCGCCGATCCACGTGTACAACCACGTCTCGGGCACCGGCGGCGGCTACTCGCTGACCGGCGGCTATGTCTACCGGGGCTGCCGCATGCCCGAACTCCAGGGCACGTACTTCTTCGCCGACTACGTCAGCAACAACGTCTGGTCGTTCCGCTACAACGCGGCGACCAACACGAAGACCGAGTTCACCCTGCGCAACTCGCAGATCACCCCGTCGCTCGAGGCCGGTGTGGTCAACCAGATCGTGAGCTTCGGCGAGGACGCCAACGGAGAGCTCTACATCGTCGATCACGGCGGACAGATCTACAAGATCGTGCCTTCGACCGGCGACGGCACCTGCGCGCCGCCGTGCGCGCCGGCCGACCTCGACTGCGACGGAACCGTCGGCGCGGCCGACCTCGCGATCATGCTGTCGAACTGGGGAGGCTCGGGCACGGGCGACCTCAACGGCGACAACTCGATCGAGGCGTCCGACCTCGCGATCCTGCTCGGCGCGTGGGGATGATCGCTCCCGCGTGGGATTGATCCCCGCGATCTCAGGCACATGTACGCGCGGCCCCGGTCCAACCGGGGCCGTGCTCTTTTTCGTACGCTGCGCCCATGGAGACCATCCTGCAGATCTTCCAGCCGGAGAACCTGCTCGCCCTCGCGACCCTCACGGCACTCGAGGTCGTCCTCGGCGTCGACAACGTGGTGTTCATCGCGGTGCTGGCGGCGCGACTCCCGCCCGAGCAGCAGCGACGCGCCCGCAACATCGGGCTCATCGCCGCGATGGTGATGCGCATCCTGCTCCTCATGGCGATCGACTGGGTGCGCGGCCTCACCGGGGAGGTGTTCTCGCTCAACGCGCTCGGTCGCGAGCTCTCGTTCAGCTGGCGCGACCTCATCCTGATCGCCGGCGGGCTCGTCCTGCTCTTCAAGAGCGTGAAGGAGATCCACCACATCAGCGCGGGTCCGCAACTGGACGCTGCGCCGAAGCGCGTGTCGCTCTCGGGTGTGATCGCCCAGATCATGCTGATGGACCTCGTCTTCAGCCTCGACAGCGTCATCACCGCCGTCGGCATGGCCGACCACCTGCCCACGATGGTGGTGGCGGTCGTGGCATCGGTGGCCGTCATGCTGTTCGCCGCCGGCCCGATCGCGCGCTTCGTCGAGGAGCGTCGGTCGCTGAAGGTGCTCGCCCTCTCGTTCCTGATCCTCATCGGCGTCATGCTGATCGCGGAAGGATTCGGCCAGCACGTGTCGAAGGGCTACATCTACTTCGCGATGGGCTTCGCGCTCGGCGTCGAGCTCGTCAACTTCCGCGCCGACCGCAAGGCAAGGCTTGCAGCCGAGGTGGCTGCCGCCCGGAAGCAAGGGACATGAGGTTCATGCGAATTCGCGCCCACCGTCGTCGCTCGCCGAACTCCAATCTGCAGTGATCTCGCGACAGTTCCGCCTCTCCACGCCACACCTCGAGCTTCGTATGTCGACCTTTCCTTCTCAGCGGTTTGTCCGCAGCATCGCGCGTCGCCTTGCGCGCGTCACCAACAGCCCTCTCGCGGCGTTGATCGTCACGACAGCCGTACTCGCTGTCGCACCGGCATCGTTGTTCGCCGAGCAAGGCGCTCCGCAGGGCGCAGGTCAGGGCGCACGACCTGCCCAGCAGCGTCCTGCGGCACCGCAGGGTGCCCAGCCGCAGCAGGCGCCGACGATCGCGATCGTCCCGCCCGTGGTCAACCTCGGTCCGGTCGAGCCCGGCTCGACAAGTCCGGCGAAGTTCACGGTCATCAACAACGGTCCGAACCCCGTGACCGTGCTCGACGCGAAGCCGAACTGCAAGTGCACCGCGATCAGCGACGTGAAGGGCAAGGTCATTCCGCCCGGCGGCATGATCGAGCTGGCCGCCTCGCTTGCGGCGCCGCGCGTCCCGGGCCCGAAGGAGGCCGTCGTCTTCCTCACCTTCGATCGGCACCAGCCGATGCAGGCGAAGATCTCGGGTGACGTCCGCTTCCCGATCCTCTCCGATCCGCCGTTCGTCGATGCGCTGAAGGAAGTCACCTCCGGCACGATCAAGGTTCGCTCGCTCGACGGGAAGCCCTTCACGATCACGCGCTCGGGCATGAAGGATCCGGTGTTCGTCGGCTTCGTGCCGGGCACCGACGCGCCTCGCGCCGAGTATGAGATCCGCTGGGATCTCTCGGGCCGCACGGCCGAGCAGATGCCGCTCTGGTGGTTCGTCTGGACGGATCGGGCCGACTGTCCGGTGATTCCGCTGCGCGTGCGCGACGAGGCCACGGGCACGAAGGCCGACATGGGGCGCTTCCAGCGCTTCTGGATCGTGAAGGAGAGCCTCGTGATCGGCGGCACCTGCCACAACGGCCAGAGCTGCGAGGTCGAGTTCGAGCTCGAGCACTACAACCCTCCCAAGCGGGGCGCGATCGAGCGTCCCGACTGGAGCTCCGTGAAGACCGTGCGCTCGCTGATCCCGGGTCTCGAGGTGAGCTATGTCTCGAAGCGCGACGTCGGTGCCGACGCCGCGATGGTCAGGATCGCGGTCAAGCCGCTGCATGGCGGTGCGTTCGAGGGCGAGCTCGAGATCGAGACCGCGACGGGCACGGGACGCGTGCCGTTCGCGTGCTCCGCAACCACCTGGTGAGTCCTTTCGATCGCGCGGCGTTCGTCGCGCCGCACGTTCCGCGACAATCCCCATGCGACACTGGTCGAACGACGCCTCGCTCTTCTCCGCGCTGCTCGACCGAGCGGCGGGGGCCATGCTGTCGTCGCCCTACCGGCAGGGCTGCGTGGTGCGGCTTCCGCGCCGAGGGCGCATTCTCGCGACCGGCGACCTGCACGACCACACGGCCCACCTCGCCGCGGTGCTTCGGCTTGCGAAGCTCGAGGACTCGTCGCGCAACGCGGTCGTGCTGCACGAACTGATCCATCCCGAACTGACCGCCGACGGCATCGACCGCAGCTACCGCATGCTGGCGCGCGCCGCCGAGCTCGTGCTCGAGTATCCGATGCAGGTGCACCCGCTGCTTGCAAACCACGAGATCGCCCAGTGCATGGGGCAGGCGATCTCGAAGGGAGGCGGCGACAACGTCGCGGCCTTCGATGCGGGGCTCGAATGGGCCTTCGGCGACGGAGCCGAGGAGGCGAGCGATGCGGTCCGTCGCTTCATCCGCGCGATGCCGCTAGCGATCAAGGCCGACAACGGCCTGATGATCTCGCACTCGCTCCCTGCCGACGCCACGTTCCGTCGCTTCGATACGCGCGTGCTCGAGCGCGATCTGCACGACGAGGATCTCGAGTACCCCGACGGCGCCGCCTATCTCCTGACGTGGGGTCGCAACCAGTCGCCGGGCCTCCTCTCGGCGCTCGCCGAGGAGTGGGGCGTGCGTACGTTCATCGTGGGTCACACGCATGTCCCGGGCGGGATCGAGCGTCGCGCGCCCAACATGGTGGTGCTCAACAGCGACACTCCCGAAGGCCGCGTGGTCTTCGTCGATCTCGAGCGGGACGTGGCCGATGCCGAGACGCTCGTCGCCGCCTCGATCGCGCTCGCGGATCAGCTCGAGCCGGACGCCGGGCCTGCGGCCGGACGGGGCGGCGCATGACGGTCGACGGATCGCAGGCCACCTTGCTCGCGATCGACTGCTCGCAGCGCGAGGCGTGCCTGGCGCTCCTGCATGCGGGCTCGGTGCGCGAGCGTCGGTTCGATCCGGCCGCGCGATTCGATCGCGAGGTGCTCTGGGACGAGCTGCGCGCGCTCTTCCGCGATGTCGGCGTGTCCGTGACATCGCTCGATGCAGTTGCGGTCGCGACCGGTCCGGGCGGCTTCACCGGCCTGCGTGTTGCGGTCGCCTCGGCGAAGGGCATTGCATTCGCCCGTGGGATTCCGGTGGTCGAAGTCCCGTCCGCGGTCGTCTTCGCGGCGTCCGATCGGGCGCGCGGCGGTCGAAGCCCGTGGCTTATCGCACTTGCCGCGAAGAACGGAACCGCATGGGTGGTGGAGGCGATCGAGGCCCCGAGCGGCGACATCGCCCTCTCCGAGCCCGAGGTGGCGGGGGCGGAGCGGTTCGCTGCGATCGCGCAGGGCGTGGTCGCGCGGGGCGGCGTGCTGCTCGCCGACGAGCACCTCGGAGATGCGCTCACGCAAGTCGCTGCGGTGCATGGTCTTCCGATCCGACCGTTCGGCGTCGATGCAACGGCTTTCGTACGCGAGGCCGCCGCTCGTCTTCAGCGCGGCATCACGATCGATCCGCTTGCGCTCTCTCC
Organism: Planctomycetaceae bacterium; assembly: GCA_021297795.1. Classification (GTDB taxonomy): domain Bacteria; phylum Planctomycetota; class Phycisphaerae; order Phycisphaerales; family SM1A02; genus QWPT01. Next base: position 1,720 of record JAJTGL010000062.1, on the reverse strand, counting down.
GATCTACGCCCGCGAGCCCGAAGCGGTGACGAAGTGGCGCGAGCGCGCACTTTCTGCGCGTCCTGAAGCGCGCGGCGGTTGAACCCCATCATCCGGCACAAATGGAACGCGAAGACGGGGGGAATGCGCCTGTCTCGGCATCTCCGTGCATTCGGTCCGAGGCGAGGCCGATCGAGGGAGTGCGTGAGCAGTGCGGCAGAGGTGGCCGCGTCCGAATGGCCGTCGGAACCCGTATCCACCGCCCGTGGATGGAGGAGCCGTCGTGAGAGGGAGCGCGAGGAGCGCGATCGAGGAGGGGCATCGTGGAACCGTACGAATCCGAGGACAACCAGAGCACCGCCCGGCCGAACGACGGCGCGGGTGAGCGTTCGCGCACTCGGGCGCTCTGCGTCGGCTTCGACAGCATGAGCGCGGTGCGACTCGGTCACGTGCTGACGACGCACGGCGTCGAGGGCTCGTTCGAGGAGGCGATGGATGTGGTCCTCGGCCAGATCGTCGCCTCCGCGGTCGACCTCGTCGTGGTCTCCGATCGCGTGTCGATCAACGAGGTGCTTCCGGTCTCCGAGCGCATGCGTCGCATCGCGCCTGCCGTGAAGGTCGTGATCGCGGGCGACGAGCCTCGCGCCAGTCTGCTGCTGCGCGCCGTCCGTGCGGGCGTGGTCGACTGGATCGACCTTGGCTCCGACGAGGACGACCTGTGCATGCGCATCGCCGCCGCGATCGAGCTCGGTCGCGAGGAGCGTCGTCGCGACGAGCGCGTCTCGCGCCTCAAGGGCATCTGCCGCAAGCTCGGCGAGACGCGCGGCGAGTTCGTGCGTCAGATGGATTCGCTCGGCGCCGATCTGGCGCAGGCCGCCGACGACATGCGCGGCCGCGTCGACGAGGCCGCGATGGCCGGCGAGTTCCGCGGACTGATCTCGCAGGAACTCGACGTCGAGGATCTGCTCCGTACCGCGATGCAGTACCTCCTCACGAAGACCGGTCCGACAAACGCAGCCGTCTTCCTCCCGGGCTCGAAATCGAACCAGTTCGGTCTCGGCGCCTATGTGCACTACGACTGTCCGCGCGCGTCGGCGCAACCGTTCCTGCAGCGCCTCGGGGACGCGGTCTGTCCGCGGCTTGCGGCGACCGACGACATCGTGCGCTACGCCGATACCGAGGAGTTCGTGCAGGCACTCGGTATTGAGGCATCGGTCCTTGAAGACGCCGAACTTGTGGCTTGGCCCGCCCACCACGAGGGCGAGTGCATGGGCGTCTTCTTCCTCTTCCGCAACCGCTCGGAGCCGTTCCGGGAGGAGCTCGCGAGCCTGATCGACGCGCTGCGCCCCGTGTTCGCAGCGCAGATGGCGAAGCTCGTGCGCGTGCATCACCGGTCGAAGTTCCAGTGGCCGACCCAGCGCGCTGAATCGTCCGACGATGCGTCGGACGGCGACGACGCGGAGGATGAAGGCGAGTCCTGGCGCCGCGCAGCGTGATTCAGGCGCCGCGCGGCGTGAGTACGCGCCGCGCAGCGTGAGTACGCGCCGCGCAGCGTGGATCCGTACGATGCGCGCATGCCACGCCGCACCATCCAGGAGTTCCGCGCCGAGCGCGCGAAGGGGCAGGAGCGCCTGCTCGACCACGACCATCTCGGGCTGAAGCGATTCCTGCGCCTCGACAGCGCCGCCTACGAGGACGGCGCCCTCGACGGCCGCACGAAGGAGCTGCTGGGACTCGTCGC